>CAIXUF010000058.1 GCA_903922535.1 Candidatus Hydrogenedentota bacterium | reverse complement strand
TGTTCCCGGCTCATTTGAACACTTGGCGTTTTGCGCGACGGTCCTGCTGGACGGTCTGAGGAAAAGTTCCATGGACAAACCGGTTGCATTTGCAGTGGCGGCACATCCAGACGACATCGAATTCATGATGTCGGGCACGCTCATGCTGCTGGGCGGGTGCGGTTATGAACTGCATGTCATGAACGTGGCCAACGGCAACTGCGGCAGCGCCTTGGAGGACGGGCCGACGACGGCCGCGCGGCGCTTTGGCGAGGCGCAGGAGGCGGCCGCGGCGATGGGTGCAACCCTGCATCCACCGCTGGCCAACGACCTGGAAATCTTGTACTCGCTGCCGCTGTTGCGGGGGCTTGCGGCGGTCATGCGCGAAGTGCGGCCGACCGTCCTGCTCATCCAGTCGCCGGCCGACTACATGGAGGATCACATGATCGCCTGCCGGCTCGCCGTGACGGCGGCCTTCTCGCGGGGCATGCGCAATTTCATCACCGATCCCGAAACGGCCCCGATCCCGGGCGAGGTGGCCGTGTACCACGCGCTGCCCTGGGGCCTGTGCGACGGTTTCGGCCAGCCCGTGCGGCCCGACTTTTGCGTCGATGTGGAATCCGTGCTGGCGCGCAAGCGCGCCGCGCTGGCCTGCCACCGCAGCCAAAAGGAATGGCTGGACACCAGCCAGGGGCTGGACAGTTATCTGGCCGCCATGGAGGACATGTGCCGCGAGGTCGGACGGAGGTCGGGCCGTTTTAACTACGCCGAGGGCTGGCGGCGCCATGCCCATCTCGGTTTTCACGACCCCGGGTTTGACCCAATTGCCGCGGCGCTGGGTGACCGGGTTGGCCTTGCGCAGGACATTCCCGCCTGACCGGCAGATCCCGCCTTTGCGCACAGCGCCGGACCGGTCCCGCCCGCGTCCCGACGGTCCGGCCTTTCTTGGACATGTCAGGGTGTCGGTCAACGCCCAAAAACCATGGTCGGCGAGACGTCGTCGGTACGGACCGGAAGCCCGCCTTTGTGGCGAATCCGCGTCCCGGCCTTTTCGCGCGTCCCGCCGCCGCCGTGCTACACTAGGCCCATTATGAACATGGTGCGCAAACCAAAACTGACGGAAGTCGTTTCCATGAAACAGCTTCTGGACGAAGCGGCCGCCGAGGAGCAGGTGCTTGCCCGTCAACTGCCGGAACTCTATGAGAACGTCAGGGATTTCTATGTCTATGTGGACGGCAACGGACTGGGCGGACTGGTCGCGCTGCACATCGACATGGTCGATCTTGCCGAGGTTCGGTCGCTGGTGGTTCGGAAAGATTTGCGCGGGCGCGGCGTGGGCCGTCGCCTGGTGGAGACGGTGGTTGCGGAGGCCGAACTGCTGGATATCGCCCGGGTGTATGCGCTGACCCGGCTGCCGGAGTTTTTCGAGCGCAGCGGGTTCCGCGTGGTGGACCGCAACGAACTGCCGTACAAGGTGTTTAAGGACTGCATACGCTGCCGACTGTACCCCGGATGCGATGAAATCGCAGTGGTCCGGGACTTGGCGGTGGAAAAGGAGTAATGGGAATGGCCAAGGGATTGGGCACCGTGGGATTTCTCGGGTTTGGCAACATGGGTTCCGCCATCGCGTCCGGACTGGTCAAGCGGGGCGTGCTCACGCCGGAGGCCGTCATGGCCCATGACCCCGACGCGGGACGGGCCGCGCAGGCGGCAGCGCTCGGCGCGCGGGTGGCCGCCACGGCGGCGGAACTCGCCGCCGCCGCGGACACGCTGGTGATGGCGGTGAAGCCGCAGATGTGGCGTGAGGCCGCCGCGCCGCTGGCGGGCGCGCTCAAGCCCGGCGCGCGGG
>CAIXUF010000057.1 GCA_903922535.1 Candidatus Hydrogenedentota bacterium | reverse complement strand
TGGGGAAACAATGGAGACCACCGCACATACCAGACGATTACCTGAGGATGGGCCACGACGATGTTTTTGAGGTAATGAAGGAAGCAAAGCCACGGATAATAATCACGCTGGTTCGGCGAACATGGGACGTGCTATTGCCGTTTCTGGAAGAACAGCGAACGATCGAGCCCGGCTACGCCTCGGTAGCCGGGCTCGACTGTCGTCTGCTGCGTCTGCCCGAAAACAGGGCGCGCACCCTGCTCCTTCGGTCACCCCAACATCCTTCCAGACATTTCTTCAACTGCTCGCATGTGCAGCGTGTGCGCCAAGAAGTTGAGCATTTTCTGAATCTGTTCCCGGCTTGATTCGAGCCCGAGTCAGCAGAATGAGGATGTTGCCGCCGTTTTCTTAGTGCTCGATCTGCCGACGGTGCGCTTCCAGGTCGTAGCCCTCGGTGCGCAGGTGGTGGAGCGTCTTGCGCTCATTGTCGAGCACTGCGTCGATGGCTTCGGCAAGGCCGCCCAGCACCTCGGGTGGAATCGCCACCACGCCGTTGCAGTCGGCGTGAAGCAGGTCGCCGGGGTTGACCACCAGCCCGCCCACCTCGATGGGAATGTTCGCCTGGCCCACGTCGATGTGGCCGTGCGACACGACCACATGCTCGCTCCACACCTTCATGCCCATGGCGCGCAGCGCCTCCAGATCGCGCACCGCGCCGTCGGTGATGATGGCCGACGCCCCCAGCACCTGCACCTGCGTGCCCACAATCTCGCCCCAGTGCGAGTACCAGCCCTTGCGGTGGCACATGTCCTTCACCACGCTCACGCAGGGCTTGGGCGACTTGGCGATGGACTCAATCCACTTGAAGCGCTCGACCGGGTCGGGCGGGAAGGTCTCGTCATACTCGACGATGGTGCAGGTGGTGGCGTAGCCGACCACAGGGCCCATGTCGGGAAAGCGGCACACTATCTGCGGGCCCATGAAACCCTCGCGGCGGGGACGCACCTTGAAACGCTCAATCGCGTTGGACACTGTCGGGCTGTCGACAGACAGAAGCTTCTCGATGAGTTCGGGCGTAAGTTCGTTGGACATGCGTGTTCTCCTCGCGGGTAAGTGGACAAAACAGGTTGGCGGCTGTCCAAAATGACAGGCGTGAGGTTCTCCAATCACCAAACTTTATACACCCCAACCAAGGTCGTGCGCAAAAGTGGGTGCGGCTTCCTGCCGCATTCTATACTCGCCACGGATATGTGAGCGGGCTTGCCCCCTGACTGAAAACCGGACAGGAGGGTGGCCACGCCAAATGAATCCTGACGGTTGACGCAATGGAGGAGGGTTTACGATGAACCGAATGTCATGGGTTGCGGGAGTTGTGCCGGTGACGGTGTTTCTTGCGCTTGCGGGGCTGCCGCAGTCCCAGGCGCGGGCGGGCACGGACACCACGCCGCCGAGCGGCACGATAATCATCAACAACAATCGCTCCGCCACCGGCACGCCCAACGTCACGCTGGCGCTGACTTGGGATGACGGTGTAGGCGGTTCGGGCGTGTCGCGCATGCGATTCAGCGACGACGGCGCGCATTGGTCCGCTTGGGAACCGCTGACTGCCACGCGGGCCTACACACTGCCCGGCGGAGACGGGCACAAAACGGTGCGCGTCCAGTACCTTGACAAGGCCAACAACCGCTCGTCCGTCTACAGCGACTACATCCTTCTGGACACGATACTCCCCACCGGCAGCATTATCATCAACGGCGGCGCATTGACCACGACCAGCCAGGCGGTCACGCTGGGGCTGACCTGGTCGGACGGGGCGGGCTCAGGGGTGACGCGCATGCGGTTCAGCGACAACGGTTCCACCTGGACCGCCTGGGAGCTTCCCGCGGCCATGCGCGCCCGCACGCTGCCGCTCGGACTCGGCTACCATACCGTGCGGGTGCAGTACCTCGACGGCGCAGGCTATTACTCCGCGGTGTACAGCGACTACATCAAGGTCCTGCCCCTCGAAGAGACCGTGCTGCTCCCCGGCAATGTCCCGTTGGTGATGGTTTGGATACCGGCCGGAAGCTTCCTGATGGGCTGCGCCCCGGGTGAGCAGGACAGCTACTCGTTTGAATCTCCGCAGCACGCGGTGACCCTGGCCGCCGGGTATTGGATGGGGAAGTACGAGTTGACCCAGGCGCAGTGGGAGGCTGTGATGGACGGGGAGAATCCCTCGTATTTCCAGGGTGCAAGCTATGGAAACACAGACAAGCGTCCGGTGGAGCAGATCTCATGGAATGACGCCCAGACCTTCATCACGGCATTGAATGCGTACATCACAGACACCGATCAGGGCTCGGCAACGATGCGCTTGCCCAGCGAGGCGCAGTGGGAACATGCCTGCCGTGCCGTCACAACCGACCGGTTCTACTGGGGGGCTGACCCGGACTACACCCTGATAGGAACCTACGCATGGTACCTTGACAACAGCGGCAGCCAGACGCACGATGTGGGCACGGCCGGAACGACGGGCCATCCAAATGCATTTGGCTTGTACGACATGAGCGGCAACGTGTGGGAGTGGTGCCAAGACTGGTATCACGACAGTTACGCCGGCGCGCCGACCGATGGCAGCGCGTGGGAATCGCCCGTGGGCACGGAACGCGTCGGTCGGGGCGGTGGCTGGGACAACCGCAAGGGCTGCCGTTCTGCGTCCCGCACCTACGCCGCCCCGTCGGTCGCGCTGGACAACGTCGGGTTCCGCCTCGCCAGGCCATAGTGCCTGGCGGCCAGTGAGAATAGAAAAGCCCGCATCAAAGGGAGAGTCTGACCTCGATACGAAATCCACGCCAGTGCTCATCCCGCCTGCGGGCTTCAATGAGAAGTTTACCACACTTACCAAACTTCTACAAGACGGCCCGTCGGTGCTGCTGGACGAGAACGGCGAGCCAAAGGTGTTCTACCACTTTATTTGCAGTGACTTCCACGCGTTCCCAATCCCCCTCGTTCCCAAACGGCATTTGGGAACGCACTTGTCCGCGAAATTGCACTTCGCCTTCCGCCCTCCGCGTATTGGGGAGAACCAAAAATTTGGATTGACGCCAAACCGGAATCCTCCTATACTTATAATCGGTGTTTTTTCAGTATTATCCTTGACCGGACTTCGCAAATACGGACGCCCGTCAGGCTTCACCCGCCGGACGCATCAACAGAGGAGACGTGAAATGAACAGAATGACATGGGGTGCGGGGTTTGCGCTGGTGTTTCTCGCGCTGGCGATGTTTCCCCAGCCGTCGGCGACGGGGTCCGTTTCCGACGGTTATGCGCTGACCATCACGCCGTCCGCCAACGGCAAAGTCACCGCGTCGCCGGCCATGCCGGCCGCGGGCTATCCGGCGGGCACAACCGTCAACCTGATGGCCACCGCAAACGCGGGGTTCAGGTTCAGTGCATGGACCGGCGCAAACGGCGCCGAGGTGCAGCCCAGCATCCTGCCCGTTTTGGGGTCGGGCACCCTCCTCATGAACGGCAGCAAGACCGTCAGTGCCGTCTTCGTGGCAACGGACACCACACCGCCGACCGGCACGATTGTCATCAACAACAACCGCTCCGCCACGAACACGCGCAGCGTGACGCTGTCGTTGACCTGGTCGGACGGTGCGGGCGGCTCGGGCGTGTCGCGCATGCGGTTCAGCGACAACGGTTCCACCTGGACCGCCTGGGAACCGCTGGCCGCGGCGCGGGCTTACACTCTGCCCGGCGGAGACGGCTACAAGACGGTGCGGGTTCAGTATCTCGACAAGGCAAACAACCGCTCGGCGACCTACAGTGATTACATCCGCCTGGACACCACGCCGCCGACGGGCACCATCATCATCAACAGCGGCGCAATGACCACCATGACAAGGTCGGTCACGCTGGGGCTGACCTGGGCGGACGGTGCCGGCACGGGCGTGACGCAAATGCGCTTCAGCGACAACGGTTCAACGTGGACCGCCTGGATGCCGGTGGCGGCCACCTGCGCCCACATGCTGCCTGACGGGCTTGGCTACCACACCGTGCGCGTGCAGTATGCCGACGGGGCAGGCAACCACTCCGCCGTGTGCAACGACTACATCAAGCTGGTGGTGCCGGACCCGCATGTAAGCGCGGTTGCAAACGACACGGACGGCGACTACCTCACGGACGCGGAGGAGCAGGCGCTCGAAACCGACCCGGCCAATCCCGATGGGAACCTCAACGGCGTTCCCGACGGCGTGGACCTGGCGCTGCAACTGGCCGCGTCCATCGGCAAGATGCCCTGGTTCAACTCGGCGGGACTCCCGGAGAACGGCTTGAACCCGCCCGACCTTGCCAAGCAGTTCCCCACGGACCAGCCCTACGTCATCAGCTTCGATTACCTGTACGACTGCGTGTGGATTTGTCCGGTGTGCCATCAGGCGCTCCCCGCGGGATGCATCATGATTGTCAATCCCGCCATACATCCGGACTGGCGATCCGGATTTCAGATGTCCTTTGGGGGCTGGCATTTCCTCCAGCACGGCTCGTTCTCCTATCCGGGTTCAGGCTGCGGAAGCACGGGAGAGAGCCGCAGTGATGCGGAAGACCTTTTGCGTGTCGTGACCGGCACTCCGGAGAATGTGAAGGCGGCGGCGTGGATCGCCTGCGGCTCGCAGTCCAAGGAGTGGGCCGCCGAAATCCTGCCGCTGGGCGGACCGCTCAACGGAATCCGCATCTCGGGCCCGACGCCGCAATTCAGCAATGCGTGCGAAGGCGACAACGGCCTTGGCGGTCTCCCCTATATCGCCGTTGACGCGGCCGCGCACACGCTAACCCTGGTCGCCATCGGCCCGCCGCCCGGGATATGTCTGACCAATTACGATCCCGTGTGCGGGCTCGAAACCCAGATCATCGGCATTGACAGCGGCAAGTGGACCTTCTCCGCGCCCACCCTCGATCCACCCGTCGAATTCACCTTCACGATCTGAGCCGGGAGCGCCCGTCTTTCCCGCGCAGGCGGGAACATTCCTGCCGGCCGCTGGAATCACGGCGGTGCCGGGTCCGGCGGTATGGCACGAGGCAACGGGGGGTGCTCGAAGTTTTGCACAGCAAAACGGAGCACACCGTCTTTTCCTGTCATCCTGAGCAAGGCGAAGGACCTTCACCCCGCCACGGCGTCTGCCCGGGTCAAGTTCCTCACTGCGTCGCGCTCCGTTCGGAATAACAGGAAAGCCAACGGCTCACGGGAAGGGAGTTTCTCTTTTTGGGGACTGGCCATATTCGCCCGTTTTCGTTGGGGGCGTTCCCGGCGGCTTTGGCGACAAATCCGCCTAAAACCCGTATAAAAGTGTCGCCACAGTATGATACACTGCCAGAGTGAAACGGGCCTTTTTCGGAATTAGCACACAAGGGCCGCGACACCGGCAGGCAAGGCGGCTCCGGTGCCGCGCAAAAAGGCAAGAGGTGTTTGCCATGAGCAGTCATTCGGCAGCGCGCGCGGGGAGATTTGTTCTTGTTGCGGGGTTACTCCTGATTGCCGGTGCGGCGGTGGCGCATCCGGACATGGCGGCAAAGGCGGTTCCTGACGTCAAGACCGCGCCGGGGACGGAGGTCCCCAAGGATTGGTGGTCCAAGGCCCGGAAGGACATTGCCCAGTCCGAATACAATGTGACCTGGCAGGAGCACACGGCCGTGCCGGGATTGGCTGCGGCGTGGCAGGCGCCGAACCGGGCGCAGAACCTGCGCACGTACTTCACCGGGGAAGGCCCCCGCGTCGTGCGCCGCACGACGGAGGCGGGAAACTGGACATGGGGGCTCGAACTAACCGGTTTTGGCCGCGCGGGGGAACTTGCCGCCCCACCCGCCGTAAAGGACGTTTGCGCCGAGGGCAACCGGATTACCTTTGAGCGCGACGGGCTCGCCGAATGGTACAGGAACACAGAGGCCGGTCTGGAGCAGGGCTTCACCGTGTTGCAGGCGCCTGAATCGGGCGATGATCTGATCGTGCGGATGGCCGTGCGCGGCGATCTTGCCGCGGACATGATGCCGGACGGGCAGACGGTGGAGTTCCTGAGCGCGGGCGGGGTGGGCGTGATGCGCTACGGAACACTGAACGCGGTGGACGCCTCGGGCAGGACCCTGCCCGCGCGCCTGGCGCTTGAGGACGGCGGCGCTGCGGTTGAACTGCGCGTGGACACCGCCAACGCGGCGTATCCGGTGACGATAGACCCGCTGGCTTCCAGCGCGGCCTGGATGGCCGAGAGCAACCAAGCCGGCGCCAATCTCGGCTGGTCGGTGTCAACGGCGGGAGACGTAAACGGGGACGGGTACAGCGATGTGATCGTCGGCGCGCCCGCCTACGACAACGGGCAGACGGATGAGGGTCGCGCGTTTGTGTACTACGGATCCTCGACAGGATTGTCTGTCACGGCGAACTGGACGGCGGAGAGCAACCAGGCCAGTGCCGATTTCGGCTGGTCGGTGTCGACGGCGGGGGACGTGAACGGCGACGGATACGGCGATGTTATTGTCGGCGCGCCCTGGTATGACAACGGCCAAACCAACGAAGGCCGGGCATACGTGTATCACGGTTCCGCATCGGGTCTTTCTGCCACCGCGGCCTGGACGGCGGAGAGCAACCAGACAAACGCGGAACTCGGCATCTCCGTGTCCACGGCGGGGGATGTGAACGGCGACGGTTATTCCGATGTGATTGTCGGCGCGGATTACTACGACAACGGCCAGACAGACGAGGGCTGGGCTCTTGTGTACTACGGTTCTTCAAAGGGGCTTTCCACCACACCGGATTGGACGGCCGAGAACAATCTGGCAGGCAGCACGCTGGGCTACTCCGTGTCGACCGCGGGCGATGTGAACGGAGACGGCTATTCCGACATCATTGTGGGCGCGCCCATGTACAGCAACGGCCAGACCAACGAGGGGTTGGCGGCGGTGTACTACGGTTCATCCACGGGCCTTCCCGCCAAGCCTTCGTGGAAGGTGGAGAGTGACCAGGCCGGCGCGTATCTGGGCTATTCCGTGTCGACGGCGGGCGACGTGAACGGCGACGGATACGCCGATGTCATTGTCGGCGCGTATGGCTATGACAACGGCGAGACGGACGAGGGCGTGGCGTATGTGTACTACGGCTCGGCAACGGGCCTGCCCTCCAAGGCGGACTGGACGGCGGAAGGCAACCAGGCCGGGGCGAATTTCGGCTGGGCCGTGTCCACGGCGGGCGATGTGAACGGAGACGGCTTTGCCGATGTCATCGTCGGCGCCAAGGGATACGACAACGGCCAGACTGACGAGGGCCGGGCATTTGTGTATTACGGCTCGGCAACGGGCCTGTCCGCGACCGCCAACTGGACGGCGGAGAGTGATCAGATCAGCGCCGGCATGGGCTTTGCGGTGGCGACGGCGGGCGACGTGAACGGCGACGGCTACGCCGACATCATCGTCGGCGCGCCCTATTTCGACAACGGTCAGACGGATGAAGGCCGGGCCTTCGTCTATTACGGATCCGCGTCGACCCCGTCCAATACGGCCAATTGGACCACGGAGAGCGGCCAATCCGATGCATGGTACGGCTATTCCGTATCCACGGCGGGCGACGTGAACGGCGACGGGTACAGTGATGTCATCGTCGGCGCGCCCGGGTATGACAACGGGCAGTCCTCTGAGGGACGGGTCTTTCTGTACTACGGGTCCACGACGGGTCTCCATACAACATTCGATTGGAGTGCGGAAGGCGGTCAGAACAGCGCCTGGTTTGGCTGGTCCGTGGCGACGGCGGGGGATGTGAACGGCGACGGGTTTGCCGACGTCATCGTCGGTGCGCGCGGCTACAGCAACGGGGAGATTTTTGAGGGCCGGGCCTTTGTGTATCACGGCTCGGCGTCGGGGCTGTCCGCCACGCCGAACTGGACGGCCGAAAGCAACCAAGGCAGCGCCGAGTTCGGCAGGTCCGTTGCCACGGCGGGGGATGTGAACGGCGACGGATACAGCGACGTCATTGTTGGCGCGTACCAGTACTACAACGGAGAGAGCGGGGAAGGCCGGGCCTTTGTGTACCACGGTTCGCCGTCGGGACTGTCCGCCACACCGAACTGGACGGCCGAAAGCAACCAGGTCGATGCCAAGTTCGGCTGGTCCGTTTCCACGGCGGGGGATGTAAACGGCGACGGATACAGCGATGTCATCGTTGGCGCATACGCATACAGCAACGGCCAAACGAACGAGGGGCGGGCGTTCGTCTATTATGGCTCTGCCTCGGGCCTGTCCGCCGCGGCGAACTGGACGGCGGAAAGCGATCAGGCAGGCGCCCAGTTTGGGTATTCCGTTTCCACGGCGGGGGATGTGAACGGCGACGGATACGCCGATGTCATCGTCGGCGCGGAGGGGTACAACTACGGCCAGACGGGCGAGGGCCGGGCATTCGTGTATTACGGTTCGGCCTCGGGCCTGTCCGCCACGGCGAACTGGACGGCGGAAGGCCACCAGCAAAATGCGGAGTTTGGTTCTTCCGTGTCCACGGCGGGGGATGTGAACGGCGACGGATACAGTGATGTCATCGTCGGCGCGCCCTATTATGACTCTGATTTGGCAGACCAGGGTAAGGCGTTTATATACTACGGTTCGGCGACAGGACTTTCCGTCTCACCGAAATGGTGGGTGTATGGCAACAAGGCAAACGCGTCCCTCGGCTGGTCGGTTTCAACTGCGGGCGACGTGAACGGCGACGGGTACAGTGATGTCATTGTCGGCGTGCCCTTTTTCGACACCGACCAGACGAAGGAGGGGCGGGCCTGCGTGTATTACGGCAACGGCGAGGCGGGCGGGGGCTTGTCCCTTAACCTGCGGCAGCGGCGGAGCGACAATTCGGCCGAACTTGCGCCCATGGGGGCAACGACGCTTTCCGACATGCGTCTGACCATGCTGGGCCGCACACCCTTTGGCCGGTCCAAGGTGAAACTGGAGTGCGAGGTGAAGCCTTACGGCACCGTCTTTGACGGCACAGCCACCCTAAAGACCGCTTCGTGGACCAGTACCGGCGTGGCCGGGGCCTCCTTCAACCAATTGATCTCCGGGCTCGGCGCGGGGGTATACCATTGGCGGGTCCGTCTGCTCTACAACCCGGCGGAAACGCCGCTGCAGCAGCGGAGCCGCTGGCTTGCCATGCCGTGGAACAGTTCGCAGCAGGGGGATTTCCGGGTAATCTTGCCGCCCCCGACCGCACCGTCCAATCCCGGCGCGACCGCGATTGGCACCAACACGATCACTTGGACCTGGACCGACAATTCCAGCAATGAATCCGGATTCAAGGTCTGGGACGACCCCGGTTCGGGCTCTCCCGCCACGCTGCGGTACACGACCGCGGCGGGGACGACCGCGTGGGCGCACGGCAGCCTGACGTCGAACACGCAGTACTCCTTCCAGGTCGCCGCAACCAACACCGGCGGGGACAGCGCCAAGACAGCCCTCTATTCCGCATGGACGCTTGCCGCCGTGCCCACGGCGCCCACGGTCAACGGCGCGACGGCAGGCACGCTCAACGTGGCCATCGGCGCAGGGGACGGCAATCCTGCAACTGTCCTTTACGGCATCAGATGCACAAGCACAAACCAATGGGTGCAGCCCGGCGGAGCGCTTGGCCCGGCCGTCGCGTACCAGATGGCGGCGGTGTGGGGCGTCACCCCCGTCACCGGCCTGGCTCCGGCCATGCCGCAGACCTTCGCGGTCGTGGCGCGAAACGGCGCGGGCATCGTCACTGCGGAAGGCCCCGGCGCCTCGGCCACGACACTGGCAATTGTCCCCAACGTGGTCGGCCGGACGCAGGTGGCGGCGGAGGACGCGATCTTGGGCGCCGGCCTCGCGATGGGCACGGAGACACAGCAGTGCGACAACAGCGTCGCGCCGGGGTCGGTAATCAGCCAGGGTCTTGTGGCGGGCCAACAGGTGGCCCCCGGCAGCGCCATGACGTTGGTGCTTTCCACCGGCTTGTGCAGTGTGACGGTTCCCAACGTGGTGGGCCAGACGCAAACGGCGGCGGGCACCGCACTCACCGGCGCGAACCTGACCGCCGGCGCGGTGACGCAGGAGTGCAGCAACACGATTGCGGCCGGTCTGGTCATCAGCCAGACGCCCGCGGCGGGCGGACAGGCCCCGTATGGCAGCGCCGTGGCATTGGTGATTTCGACGGGCAAATGCACGGTGACCATCCCCAACGTGGTGGGCCAGACACAGTCCGCGGCGGGCACGGCACTGGTCAACGCGCATCTGGTCACCGGCGCGGTGACACAGCAGTACAGCAGCACGGTGGCGGCGGGACTTGTCATCAGCCAGACACCCGCCGCGGGTGGACAGGCCGCCTATGGCAGCGCTGTGGACCTGGTGGTGTCCAAAGGTGCCGCACCGCCCATGACCGGCTCTATTGTCATCAACGGCAACCGTTCAGCCACCAGCAACCCCGTGGTGACATTGGCCCTGACTTGGGCGGGCGGGGATGGGACCGGCGTGGTCCGGATGCGGTTCAGCAATGACGGCTCCACATGGACGGCCTGGTCATCCCTTCAGGCAACGCTTTCCTACACGCTGCCGGCCGGGGACGCCCACAAGACGGTGCGGGTCCAGTATCTCGACAAGATGAACAACAAGTCGGCGGTCTTCAGCGACTACATCCTGCTGGACACCACGCTGCCGACAGGTTCCATCACCATCAACAGCGGCGCCTCGACCACGAAGACCCGGGCGGTCACGCTGGGCCTGTATTGGGCGGACAGCGGGGCAGGCGTGTCGCGCATGCGTTTCAGCGACGATGGCGCTCACTGGACTGCCTGGATGCCGCCCACGGCCACACGCGCCTACACGCTGCCCGCGGGGTTGGGCAACCACACCGTCCGCGTGCAGTACCTCGACGGCGCGGGCAACTACTCCGCCGTGTACAACGACTATATCAAACTGGTGGCGCCATGACAGCCTTGTAGATTTGTGGGGTGCGCGAAGTTTTGCGCAGCAAAATGGGGCGCACCGTCTCCGTGCTCATGCATGGGACGGTGCGCTCCGCTTTGTTGCAGGCACCCTGCGGCGGGTGTGGCAGGAACGGTGCGCTCCGCTTCGCTGCGCGCACCCTACGGCAGCGACGGCGGCCGCATGCACTCACACGGCAGTGCGTCACCCGATGCGTGCGGGTCAGGTCCAATGCATGAGAGACCACCCGGCAACGCCGGAGAAAGGACGGGGACATGAAGACGCTGCGACCGTGGATGTTTATGGCGGGGATCGCGTGCATGCTGGGTCTTGCGCTGCCCGCCGTGGCGGCAAACGCCACAACCGACAAGGAGCCAATTAAAATTGACCTGCCCGACGCCAATTTCGCCGGCACACCGTTTGACTACATTAGTGACAATCTTGAACCCTATGATTTCCACGATCGACCTCCTTTCCTGGCACCCAAGGGGACGGAAGTAGTTTCGAGGGGAAAAACCGCAACCTCCAGTGTAAAGGCTCCACTCTTCGGCGAACTGAAAATGCTCGTCGACGGGGACAAGAATTACACGAAGAACAGTCTGGTCGAACTCCCGGAGGGGGTACAGTGGGTCCAAATCGACTTGGGTGCCGAATATGAGACCTATGCCGTGCTGCTGTGGCATTTCCATCAGGACAAGCGGGTCTATTTCGACAATGTCGTCCAAGCCTCCAACGACCCAGAATTCAAGACCGGCGTGACCACACTCTACAACACAGACTACGACAACAGCACCGGCTTGGGTGTGGGCAAAGACAAGGAATACATCGAAACCAACAAGGGGCGCCTCATTGATGCCAAGGGTGTAAAGGCCAGATACGTAAGATGTTACACCAACGGCAACAACAATGATGAGAAGAATCACTACATTGAGATCGAGGTGTTCGGCACGCCCGTGAAGTAGAAGGATGACGCTCAGTCCCCGGCACCGTTTGAAACCGTCCCGCCGCGTGCCGGGTCTGTATCCGAACCGACACCCCGCAGGTGCATCCGTGGGCCGTATTTTGGTAGAATAGTGGTCCTTGACGTGTCACCACAAGGGGAACGCGAGAACGTTTAAGCACTGGCAAACCGTCGTCCGGAGTGATCGGACGGACCCAAACAAGGAGTGAAACATGAAGGCGTTTTGGACACTGACTTTTGGTCTGGTTGCGGCGATTGCGCTGTTCGGCGCGATGCCGGCGCATGCCGCGGACGCACCGGCTGCGGCCGCCGCGCCTGCCGCTTCCGGCGACATGGAAGCGATCAAGATTGAACTTCCCGAGCCGTTCTTCGGCGGTACGCCGATTGACTACTGGTCGGCCAACCTGGAGCCGGAAGACTTCAAGGATCGCGCGCCGTTCATGGCGCCGAAGGGCACCTCGCTCATTTCCAAGGGCAAGCCGGTCACTTCCAGCGCGAAGAACCCGACCCTGGGCGAGCTGAAGATGCTGGTGGACGGCGACAAGAACTACGCGAAGAACAGCCTGATCGAGCTGGGCGACGGCGTCCAGTGGGTGCAGATCGACCTCGAAGCGTCGAAGAGCATCTACGCCATTCTCGTGTGGCATTTCCATGAGGGCAAACGCGTCTACTTCGATGTCGTCGTGCAGGTGTCCGATGATCCCGAGTTCAAGACCGGCGTGACCACCGTCTACAACAATGACGCGGACAACAGCGCGGGCCTGGGCGTGGGCAAGGACAAGGAATACATCGAGAACAACAAGGGCCGCCTGATTGACGCCAAGGGTGCCAAGGGCCGCTACGTGCGCCTGTACACCAACGGCAACACGGCCGACGACAAGAGCCACTACGTCGAGGTCGAAGTGTTCGGCAAATAAGCGGGAAACACTCGCTTCGCTCAGCAGAATCTCTGCGCGCCGTTCCGGTTTGACCGGGACGGCGCGTTTTTTATTGAGTGCGGCGGCCATGCCGCCGCTTTGGCAGAAGCTGCGCTTCCGCTGTGCCGGGG
>CAIXUF010000056.1 GCA_903922535.1 Candidatus Hydrogenedentota bacterium | reverse complement strand
GGCAGGGTCAGAGGCGCATGGCACTCGCCGACAAGCGTGTTGCCGCCGTTGATGGTCACCGTCGGCGCCGCCGATTCCTCCACCGTCACCAGCGTGGCCACCGTGGCGGCATTGCCGCTCTTGTCCTTCACGGTGAGCACGACGGACACGGGGCTTCCCGTGTCGCCGCAACTGAATGTGGACGGGGAAACCGAACTGGCCGCCCAGTCTATGCCGCCGCAGTCATCCGTGCTCTCCGCGCCAATCGCCTCCACGTCGGCCTGCGTCATCGTGTGGCCGCCCAGTCCGTCCAGCGCGACCGTGATCGGTTTCGCCACCGCCGTTGGCGGCGTCTGTTCAAGCACGGTGACATCCGCCGAGCAGCTGCCGACGCGGCCCAGAATGTCGGTCGCCCGAATCGTCACCCCGCCCATTTTCACCGGAATGTCCGCGCAGGTGAACACATTTGGCAGCAGTTCCACCTTCAGCAGGCCCGCCTCAACCACGCTGTTCACCGCGTCATACACGTTGAGCAGGCCGGTGACGCTGTCGGCCACGCCGAGGTCGATGGTCTGCGCAAGGCACGCCGGGGCGGGAGGGTTGACACTCAGTTCATAGGCGCCCATGTCGGCCACGGCCGCCCCGCCGCCGTTGAGCGGACGCGGCACGCCGCGCAAATCGTCCCCGGAAAATGCGGGATCCGCCGTGTCTTTGCACGGCGAAACGGACAGAAGGGTGAAGTCGTTGGCGACCGCGTTGGTGAACAGCGGGTCGACATTCATGTTGCCGCTGCCGGAGGGCGTCGCGCCTGCAATGCCGGTCCAGCCGCCGCTGCCTGCGGGGGTCGGAAACACCTGCCGGGCATAGGCCGCGTCCGAGTGGCCGACCAACGCCGCGGCGGCGTCGCCGCGCGGCTGCTCATCCTGCACGCCGCCGTCGCTGTTCATGGAAATGCACGAGTTTATGACCGGAGAGGCGTCCCAGTTGTACATTCCGCCGCTGTGCGCACCGAACAGTGTGTAGCCCCGGTTGCCGATGATGTTGGCTGAAATCGTGCAACCCGTGAATGTGGCGTCCGCGCGGTTGTTGAATATGGCGCCGCCGCCGCAAATCGCGCTGTCAGTACTGTCAGCATTACGGTTGGCCGTGTTGCCGTAGAACAGGCAGTTGACAAAGCGCGCATCCGCCCCGTTGCCGCCGTTCGTTTCATTGGACACGGCGCCACCGCTCACCGCCGCAATGTTGTTGCAGAAAATGCAGTTGCTGATCGCCGGCGCGGACTGCCAGTTGTAGATCGCGCCTCCGCGCCAGGTATGGTAGTCATCGGCAACACCGGATGCATTGCCGCCGGTGATGGTGAAGCCGTCAAGGATCGCATTGGCCACCGGGGTTGCCCGGGAGCCGAAGACCACCACGTGGTAGGCCGGGTTCCCGCCGCGCGCAGCGCCGCCGTCGATGACCGTCGGGTGCTGGAAGCGGACGCGGTCGTTGCGCAGGGCTTCCTGCCGGCCCGAACCCGAGCGGTAGCCCTCGAAGCCGCCGTACAGGGCGACGTTGCCCTTCATCACCAGCGAACCGGTGACGGACGCCGGACTGCCCCACGCCTCGGTGCGCGCCTCGGCGTACACGAGCGGAGCGCCGATCGTGCCGCCGGCAACCCACACTTCGCCGCCGGCAAAGGCGTGCGCGGCGTCAATGGCCGGCTGAAGCGTGTGGAACGCGGTCGGCCAGCTCAGGCCGTTCTGAACACCCGCCGCCGTCGGGTCCACACGGTAGATGCCGTTATCGCAAAGTCCCGTGGACACCACCAGCGCCACGGCGCTGCCGTAGGGTGCCTGCACGCCCGCGGAAGGAGTCTGGCTGATGACCAGACCCGCCGCCACCGTGCCGCTGCACTCCGAAGTGACCGAACCGACCGAAAGGTCGGCCGCGAGCAACGCGGCCTCCGCCGCGCCCTGCGGCGCGCCCAACACGTCCGGAACACTGCATACCCCCCTGGAGACGATCAGAGCCACGCCCCTTCCGGGCTGCACGAAGTGGCCCGCAGCAGGATTCTGGCTAATGACCAGGCCTGCCGCCACGGTGTCACTGCACTCCATCGTCACATTGTCGATCATCAGGCCAGCGGCCAACACGGCGTCTTCTGCCGCAGTTTGCGGGAGACCACCCATATCAGGCACCGACACGCTGCATGTTCCGGCCAACACGGTCAACACTGCCGTAAAGGGCACGGCGGTGTTGCCCGCCAAGTCGGTGACCGTGACGGTTACCGGCGTTTGGCCCAAGGCCGCCTCAGCACCCGCCGCAGGGCTCTGGCTGACGGCCAGGTCCGCGACGGGCGTCATGTTGTCGTGGGCATGGGCGCGCACGCCGGCGGTGAAGTCCGGTATCGCCGCGGGGCATTCCGCAGTCACGTCCGCCAAGAACGCGTCAACCGTGGGCGGCGCGCCGTCCCTGAAGAACACCGCCGTAATGCTCTTTGCGGCGTCCATGGCCACGTCCAGGGGGTTGACGCTGCCAAAGGCGTCGCCCTCCCAATGGTCGAACCCGTAAACAAGCGCATTGACGGGTACCGCCGTCAGACGCACCACCGTGCCGGAGCCGTACAGGGCCAGATCCGGGCTCTTGGCCACGGTGCCCCAGCCGGGGTCGGGACCCACAGAAACGGTCAAGAAATGGCCGTCGATGTTGATGGCGTTGGCACTGCCCACGGTGGAGGTCCACACCTCGCCCGGGGCAAGCGTGCCGACCAGCACCGCCGCGCCGCCGTTCTCGCCGACCCTCAGCGGCACCGTGAAACCGCTGTTGTTCTTCACAAACACCTGGTCATAGCCGGCAAACACGCTGTCCGCGCCGCCCAGCCGCACCACTTCCAGCACCGATCCGCCGGTAAAGGCCACCGCGCCCCGGTTCCAGAAGGCGGGTTTCAGCACACCCGCCGTGGCGGCCGCGCCCGAAGCCATTTCGCCGATGAACGGGTGGTCCGCCGCCCCATCAAAGGCGACGGCACCGGCAAGCACGGCATTGTTCGTCGCGGCGC
>CAIXUF010000055.1 GCA_903922535.1 Candidatus Hydrogenedentota bacterium | reverse complement strand
TGACCGGAACCGGCGTTGCGGCGCTGACCGGCAATATGTGCAGTCTCGCCGCGCAAACGTGCTGGGCCCGCCGCTGCGGTCTGCCGGTGCCGTGGAGCAGCGCTTTTCTTCCCCATCTCGCCGCGGCACCCTTTGCGGTGCTTTCCTGCCTCAGCGGCGGATGGGAAATGAGGGTGCTTTCAGTGGTACTGTTTGTGGCGGGTTGCGCCGCGCTGCGCGTAATCCGAAAGAACGACCTGGTGACGGTATGGACGGCCGCCGGACTGAAGGCTGGTTTCCGGTAAGGAGAGGACAGCATGACTGCCAAGAAAATGACGAGGGTCATCAACGCCACGGCGCCGATTCGCATCTGTGATCTGGGCGGCTGGACGGACACGTGGTTTGCCGAGCACGGACTGGTCTTTAACATCGGCGTGTACCCCTATGCGGAGGTGCAGATCCGCGTCTCCCAGGGACGCGACAAAGCCGGGGGCCGCATCACCATCAACGCGGAGAACTTCGGTGACCGTTATGTCATTGACCGCTTGCCCATCGAGTATGACAAGCACCCGCTGATCGAGGCCTGTGTCGACATCATGGATCTTCCCGCCGATCTGTCCTTTGAGGTGGACCTCTACTCCAACGCGCCCGCCGGCTGCTCCACCGGGACCTCGGCCGCCGTGAGCGTGGCGCTGCTGGGCGCGCTCGACCTGCTCACACCGGGGCGGCGCATGACCCCGCACGAGGTCGCCGCGATGGCGCACCGCGTGGAAACCAAGAAGCTGGGCCTGCAGTGCGGCATCCAGGACCAGTTGTGCTCGGCCTACGGCGGCATATGTTTCATCGAAATGCACCAGTATCCGCACGCAACCGTGTCGCAGGTGCAGATTCCCAACAGCGTCTGGTGGGAACTGGAGCGCCGCCTCGCCCTGGTCTTCCTGGGAAAGTCGCATTCGTCCAGCGAGGTTCATGGAAAAGTGATCGCGAACTTCGAGCGCCAGGGCGCGGACAAGTCCGCGCTGGAACCGCTCCGCAACGCCGCCCGCGACGGAAAGAACGCGCTCTACAGCGGCAATTTCGACGCGCTCGGCCGGGCGATGGCCGCAAATACCGACGCGCAGCGCGCGCTGCACCCCGCGCTGGTCTCCGCCGAGGCCGACAGCGTCATTGCGCTCGCCAAAGAGCACGGCGCGGTGGGCTGGAAGGTAAATGGCGCCGGCGGCGAGGGTGGCTCCGTCACCCTCCTCTTTGGCCCCGAAAGTGAGCGCAAACGGGCCTTCATGACCGCCATCCCGTCCCTGAACCCCGCCTTCCAGTCCATCCCCATCTACCTCTCCCGCTTCGGGCTCCGCCAATGGGAAGGCGTGTGAATAGCATCATATCGTCCGTTACGAGTTTGACAACCGGCCATCCGTTGCCATAAATTGCCCTCGTCGTGCATTGGTCGGATCGCGAAGCCAAGAAGGAATATCCGAGCCCTTGCCCGCGGGACACACAATATGCCGGTCAACTACTCGGACAACCAAATTGCGGACATGGTTCAGGAGCGCAAGCCGCTTCCGGAGAACTATCTGTCGCGCATGCAATTGCGCGAAAAGCGCGGGCACAAGGAGCGCGAACTGGATGTGGACGGCGTGAGCGGCGCACATTACCGGCTCATTCTCAGGCAAAGCGATTTCAATGTGCTTGACTTCTCCATCATCCTGGCGGTCAATCCGGCGGAGTCGAGCCAACTGTTCCGCCTGCGGCGCTATAACGGCAAGCACGGGGAACACACCAACCTGCTTGAAGGTCATACGTTTTACGATTTTCACATCCATCAGGCAACAGAGCGTTACCAGCAAAACGGCGCGCGCGAGGATGCCTTTGCCGAACCGACCAATCGTTATGCCGATTTTCACACAGCGCTGGAATGCATGCTTCGCGATTGCGGATTCGAACTGCCCCAAAATTCGCAGATGCCGCTGTTCGGGGAGTCTGACACATGACCATTGACACCATTGAGCACGATTTCAGAACCAAGGTCAGCGGGAAAATCCGCCTCGAACGGGAAGGCATGGACCGCTACCGCGTGTTCACCCCGTTTCTGTTCGATGACGGCGATCATTTGGCCATCGTTCTCAAACGTGACAAATCGGAATGGGCCCTCTCGGACGAAGGCCACACATTCATGCACCTGACCTATGATCTGGACGAGAAGGACCTCCAAAAGGGAACGCGCCAGAAGGTTATTGGCAGCGCGCTGTCCATGTTCCGTGTGGAGGACCGCGACGGGGAGTTATACCTTCGCATCCCCGATGACCGGTTCGGTGACGCCCTGTTTTCCTTTATTCAGGCGTTGATCAAAACCACGGACGTTTCATTTCTCTCCCGCGAACGTGTGCGTTCAACGTTCATGGATGATTTCCGCGCATTGATGGAGGAAACCGTCCCGTCTGACCGCCGTACATTCGACTGGAACAGTCCAAACCATGATCCACAAAGCATGTATACCGTGGATTGCCGGGTTAATGGCATAGAGCGTCCGTTGTTTGTCTTCGCTTTGCCCAATGACGACAGGGTTCGCGACACTACAATTGCACTCCTGCAGTTTGAGAAATGGGGAATGGCAGCGCGATCACTTGGCATATTCGAGGATCAGGAGCCAATCAACCGCAAGGTTTTGGCAAGGTTTAGCGACGTATGCGAAAAGCAATTCTCCAGCCTTGGCGCAAACCGGGAACGAATAGGCCGCTATCTGAAGGACATTCTTCAAGAAAGGTCTTAACGCCTACCGTCCCCTCACCGTTGCCACGCGCGGCAGATGGTCCGAGGCCACGCGAGTTTCATCGTTTTCCAGCACCCGCCCATCCACGACCGCGAACGCCTCCGACACCATGATGTGATCAATCCGTTTCACGTCCCTGGCCCCGTCGGTCGGCGTCAGCGCATCGCGCAGCACCGCCAGAAACTGCTTCAACCCCGGCGCTTCCACCCCCTCATTCATGTCCCCAGCCAAGATGACCGACCGCTTGATGTCGATGCGCTTCACCACGGCCGCCGCCTGTTCTTCCCGTTCCGGACCCTTGAGCCCGAGATGCGTGTTGAACACATCGACTTCGCGCCCCTCCCACTGCACCGTCACCCGCAGGCATCCGCGGGGCTCCACGTTTTTCGGGTTGGGCAGGGGCGTGTTTTCAAACGAGACGATCGGCAACTTTGTGAAGGCGGCCACGCCGTACTCCCCGCCGTCGAAGCGGTAGTTGCAGCCAAAGACCGCCTTCATGCCCAGCCGCTTTTCAAACCATGCGGGAAAGTC
>CAIXUF010000054.1 GCA_903922535.1 Candidatus Hydrogenedentota bacterium | reverse complement strand
TGTCGAGATAGCCGCCGTATTCGCGCGCGAAGGGCACGCCCTGCGCCACGCATTGGTCGATGATGGCGGTGCTCACCTCGGCCAGCCGGTAGACGTTCGCCTCGCGCGAGCGGTAGTCTCCCCCCTTGATGGTGTCGTAGAAGAGGCGATACACGCTGTCGCCGTCGTTCTGGTAGTTCTTGGCCGCGTTGATGCCGCCCTGCGCGGAAATGCTGTGCGCGCGGCGGGGCGAGTCGTTGATGCAGAACGTGTGGACGTTGTAGCCCAACTCGGCCAGCGACGCGGAGGCCGACGCGCCGGCCAGCCCCGTGCCCACGACCAGCACGGTGTACTTGCGCTTGTTCGCCGGGTTGACCAGTTTCATCTCGTGCTGGTGGCGGGTCCACTTTTCGGCGAGCGGGCCGCCGGGTATCTTTGCATTGAGCATCATTATGGAATGGCTCCCGTTAAGTTCAGGAAAGAAAATGCGCCTTGAGCAGCACGTAGAGGGGAATGGAAATGAACCCCAGCGCCACCAGCGCCCCCACCGCGCGGGCCGTGAAATCGGCCCCGGTCGTCGCCCGGTCGGCCAGCATGCCCAGCGTGACCCACAGGCTCGCCAGAAGATGGCTGAAATGGAGACCCAGCACCCACATCGCGAAGATGTAGAGTCCCGAATGCACCGGATTGGAGAATCCGTTGAACACCACCCCGTACAGGCCCAGGCTCTGGCCGTGTACCATGGAGCGGGCGCCGGCCTTGTCGGCAAAACTGAAGTCGGTGACGTGCAGCACGACAAAGCACAGAATGAGCAGCCCCGTATAGATCATGGTGCGCGTGCCGATCCCCCGGTTCGCCCGCCGCACGGTAACCGCGTAGCGGCCCAGCCGCGCCGCCCCCAGGCCCCGGAGTTTCAGCCAGGCCGTCATTGTCAAATGCACAAGCAGCGACGTAACAATGACAAGGCGCGCCAGGGAAAGCAGCGGTCCGAGCGCCTGCAAGTGCGCCGCGTAGGCGTTGAATGTTTCGGGACCGGCCATGAGCAGCAGGTTGCCAGCCAGGTGCCCGAAAATGAACAGCACCATGACAATCCCTGAAAGGGCGGCCGCAAGCTCCATGATCACGGTCGTCAACAATCGATTCTTCCACGAAAGGGCTTCAGTCATGTCCAAGCATCCCAACCAGTTGTACCCCCTTCACAAAACGGCGTGCGCGAGGGAAAAATTTCTTCATGCGGCGCCGTGGCAGCTCAGCCGGCCCGTTGCCGGTGCAGATCGGGGTCCACTGCGGCGGTCATCGCGTCAACATCGAGCCCGCCCCCGAGAAACTCCGCCATGGCCCGTGCCGTGTCCGCCGGCTGGGCGATCGCACTCCGGTGGTCAACATAAAGTGTGCGGATGTTGGGCTGCACCGCCAGCCATCCCTCCACCTGCCACAGGTGCTTTCGGTAAAGTGCGCCCATGCGCCGGTCATCGGAGGCCGGGTCCGCCACCAGAATGTCCCGCCGGGCCAGCATGGCGCGCTGCGACGCAAGCACCTCGGACAGCACGCGGCGGATAAAGACCACGCGGTAGGCGCGGTCCGGGGGCAGTTCGCCGAGCAGGAAGGAGATCACTTTCACGGCCCTGCCCTGCGCCAGGGGCAGCCAGTCCTTGTCCGAGGACAGCCGCTTCACCCGCTCAAACTCGAAGTAGCCCCTCGGATTGTCGGCGTCCGCAGCCCGAATCTCGTCCGTCAGCACCGGCATCCCCCCCGCCTGAAGCATGCGCATGAGCATGGAAGTGCCCGAGCGCGGCAGTCCGGAAACCACCGTCACAAAAGAGAAGGTCGGCACGGTGTCCCGTGCGGAGGGATTCACCACGTTCATGGCCACGATCAACAAGCCTCATTGTTCAAAGCGCCCGGCGCACGTTCCGGCGCACGCACACAAGTGCGGCTGACAGGATAGGCAATGCCGGGAACCCGTTTCCATAGTTGAAACCCCTGAACTTTCCGCAAATGCCTCCGCACAACGGCCCCGCTGCCCCTCCAGACAGCCGCGCCGCCCCGAGATTCCGGCGCGGCGCGGAAAAAGAACAGCTTGTTGGGCCCGGTTAGACGGTGCGGCTGAGACGCTCTTCAATAAGGCTGATCCGCCGATTGAGGAATTCCGCAAGCTTTTCGTGCAGTTCCCTGTTCGCCGCGGCCACCAAAGAGAGGTGATTGGTCTCGCTGCTGTCAAGCAGCAGGACGTTGTCGAAACTCTTGCCGTACGCATCGGTGACGACACACCCCGCCTCCTGCGTGATGAGCAGCGACGCGGCAAGGTCGTAGGGGGCAATACCTATCACGCGCCCGCTTCCCGCACGCTGGAACATCTCGCGCACCCGGTCCGGAATATCGCGGAAATAGCGGTTTGCGACGTCGATGCAGGCGTCGAGCTGGTCGGTCAGCAGCCGCGTCAAGCTGAAAGCCGTGCTGTTGCACGCGAAGAAGCCGCCCTTGAGGCTGGAAACGTCAATCAACCGGGCCGTGGTCGGGAAGATGAGTTCGGCCGGCCGCGCGGGCACGGTCATGGACCAGGTCAGCATGTCGAGGTTTGCGTTGGCGGACAGTTTTATCTTGCGGGCCTGGCCGAGCGCCGTGATGCGTGCACCCTTGCCGCGCTCGGCGGTGAACATGCGGTCACCCATAATCTCCAGCACACAGGCGTTGTCCACGTCGGCCATGGTGGGCCGCTCAATGACGCGGGTGCTCGCCACGGAGACGACACAGCCTTCAAACCCGCTCTTGGCGCAACGGCTGCCGTCGATGGGATCAACCACCAGCAAATGCCTGGGCTTGTCCGATGTGAAGGTGGTGTATCCGGAATCCTCGGAATAGTAGGCCACCGGCTGGCCGGCGCGCTTCAGGAAAATCAACAGCGCCTTTTCGGCCAAACGGTCAAGCTGGAAAGTCACATCGCCGCTCACTGCGGTATCGACTATCTCACGCCCTTTGACGGCCCGGGCCGACGGCCCGACCGCCTCTTTGATGGCCGTGGCCAGGTCCGACAGAAACTTTACCGGGAGAGGGGCCACACCCGGTTTGGGTGCGGTGACGGGAACCGGCACTGAAGCCGCTTTGGCCTTGAGTGGCGCCGAAGAAGGCCGGTTTGCGGGGACGGGCGGCTTGACCGCACCGGGCGCGGCTTTGGCAGCCGACGCCTTAATTGCCACTGTTGGCTTGGATGGAGCGGCGGCGGGAACGCTCTTCTTTGGAGGGGTCGGCGCGGATTTGACCGGCTTTTTCACCTCAACAGCCGCTTTCCCTTTGGGAACTGCCGTCTTGCCAGTACTGGGCTTTGATTTGACCCTTATTGCCGGTACCGCCTTGGGCACAGGTTTGGCTTTGGCGTTGGGCGTAGAGGCCTTTTTCGCGCCACCCGCCTTTGCCTTGTCATCGTTGCCCGTCCCGGACTTCGCGGTTCGGGTCTTGTCGGCTTTATTCTTGGCCGCCCGTTCCATCCTCTGGCCCCTCTTCTGTTGAGCCGATACGCGTAAGTTCTTGCCGTAATTGGACTAGCACGGCAGTTTTGGGTTTCACCCGTTTATAGACGATTTTAGCATTTCCCCCGACAAATGTCCAGCAATTTCTTTTGCAGATCCCGTTTTTCCCGCAAAGGAAGGGAGATTGGAAGAACATGGGGTTGGTGGAAAGGGCAAACGCACCGAGATCTGAAGCAGAAGGGAATCAACAGACCCGTTCGAGAACGCCCCGAATTGCATCCTCCAACTCATGCATGCGGATGGGCTTGGTAAGGATGCCTTCCACAACAACATCGTGGAGTTTCTCCACGTCATGCACGAAGCCCGTAAGAACTATGATGGGCATGTCAGGACGGTTCCGCTTGATCACCCGGATGGCTTCAATGCCGTTCATTCGAGGCATTTCGATATCCATGATCGCGATTTCATAGTGGTTGCACCGGCATTTTTCCACGGCTTCGGCACCGTCAACGGCGGTGTCCGGTTCAAAACCGCGCAACCGCAACCACCGCTCCATGGCAGACCTAACTGTGGGCTCATCGTCAACAATAAGTATCACCGCTATTCCCCAGATGAAGACAAACAGCCCCAAACATTGAGGAAAACTTACGCATCCAATGAATTGTACCATATGTCTTGCCGCCGTGACCGACCGTGCGGGCCACAGGGCAGGGCAATCGCATTAAAATCCGACCGTCATATCGCTGCCAAGATTTCGAGCAGATAGTCGTTACTCCATGCGGCCATCATTCTTTTTGCCTTTACGCCTTCCTTCCTTGATTTGTTTGCCCTTATTGCGTTCAGGGCGAG
>CAIXUF010000053.1 GCA_903922535.1 Candidatus Hydrogenedentota bacterium | reverse complement strand
GCGCCTTGACATTACGCCTGCAATGCCTGTGTGATGCCGGCTGCCGAAGAAGAGGCACTTTCGGTCCTTGGCGAGTGCGAACCGGTCATGGATGATACTTCACAGGACAGCGTGGATGAATCCCGCATCTTGTCCCAATCGATCGAGTTGGCATTGAGTTGCACCGGTTTTAGCCAGGTTTCGGGGTTCGTGCTGAGCCGTATGTCCGAAGAAGGGCTTGCCACGCAAATGGTTTGCTGTGTCTGGCGCTGCTGAAGAATCACCGTTTGCGGGGGTATCATGTTTTTTGACCACAGAAGAGTTACGGGTTGACAGTCAACAGTTACACACCAATACAGGAGATCAATGCATGAAGAAGTCACTCATTCTCGTCGTTTTGTTCGCGTTTGTGCTGTCCTTTGGCGTCCTGACCGCGTTCCCGGACCATGCTTCGGCCGCTTCTGCCACCGCCAAGGCCGGCGTGACCAAAGACGCAAAACATGCCAGCGCCAAGAGCGCCAAGAGCGGCAAGAGCGTCAAGTCGCCCAAGTCTGTGAACTTTGCGAAGCCGTCGAAGGGCGCCAAGAGCCTCAAGAGCGCCAAGAGCACCAACCATGCAAAGATGGCCAAGCACTCGAAGAAGTCGAAAAAGGGGAAGAAGCACTCCAAGCATTCCAAGGACAAGGACAAGGACACCAGTAGCAGCACGGGCACAAGCAAGGGTATGGGTTCAGGCATGGGCTCGGGCATGGGCTCGGGCAGGTCGATGAGCCAGAGCGGAAGCAGCATGTTCAGATAGGCGTTTCAGGCTGAACGGTCGGCATTTCGAGGGCCGGTCCTTTGGGGCCGGCCCGTTTTCTTGACCTGCGCCGTGCGCCGGTTTCCTGTTCGGGAAAACCTTTTTCTTGCGGTCGTCGTCGCCAATGCGTATCCTTGGCGCCGTGGCGGATTTGGCCGCCGCTTTGGGGATGCTCTTGTGACTGTGCCTTTCTATTTGGTGAGTCTGGGTCTCGCCGGCGGTCTCGTCGGCGTGTGGGTCAGGCGTATGCTTGCCGCCGCCGGGCTCGTGTCCGGGTTCCATTCGGGCCTGCTCACTGTGGCGGTCGTGGCCCTGGCCTACGCCGGTCTTGAACTGGCCTTCATGGGCCTGGTCCGCCTGCTCAAGCCAACCCGTTCACCGCTGCCGCTGGTGTGCGACATGGTCGCGCAGGCGATGGCGCTGCTGCTGGTGCCCTGGCTGCTGCACATCGCCGTGCCGTGGCCCTGGGCCGTGCTGCAAAAATACGAGGCACTTCTCTATTTCGGCGCCTTTGCCGTGCCCCATGTCTTTCTGAAACTTGTTGTTTTCTTCGGCGCGTTGCAGTCCCGGCCCGCTTCGCCGCTGCCCGCGCTGGGTTACTTCGCGGCGGCGGCCACGGCAATGATTGGCGCGTTTGCGGCCCAGCAGCAGCTTGCCGGGGCCGCGCTGCGCAACGCGACCGTGCCCGCCGGTCCCGAGACCGCCGTGCGCGCGGGCACCGCATGGACACGGGCCCGTGATTTGCGCGAGGGGCTCGCCGCCCATATGACAATCGCTGATTCCCCCGGAAACGGGGATCTTGTGCTCTATCTATCCCAGCCCGAAGACGATCCTTCCCGGCTCGAAACGGCCTTTGTGACCCTGGCCTTCAGCGGCGGCAAGTCCGTGACCTTTGAGGGACAGGCCACCCTTGCCGATGGGCAATGGACCGAGTTTCGCGTGCCCGCCGGCAAGCTTCCCGAAAAGTATGACGCGGTGGATGTCCTGTGGAGCGCCCGGCCGGGTCAGGAATGGCTGGCCAAGCTCGGACTGCGCCCCGTTATCGCCACGGATCGGCGTCTTGCCGTGTCTGGACCGTGGCTCATTGACCGGCCCGGTTCCGCAAAAAAAAAGTCGGTGCTGGTCATCGCGGTGGACGGGCTGCGTGACGAGAACATGAGCCTTTACGGCTACAGCCGTGAAACCACCCCGGCGCTTAAGGCGCGCGCCGCATCCATGTGCGTCTTTGAGCAGGCCTACACCCCGGCCCCTGAGACGCCCGCCGCCTGCATGTCACTGTTGACCGGAGTCAATCCCCTGCGGCATGGATGTTTCGAGGGGCATGCGCCCGCACCCGACAGCAAGCCCGGCTTCGCCCTTGCCGAAACGCTTCGCGCCACGGGGTATCACACGGCGGCCTTCACCGACGGCCGCGGCGCCGATGGGGAGGATCTGGTGCAGGGCTCGGGTTTTGAACGCGGCTTTTTGCTTTTTGACGACGTCGCGCCTTTGGACGCGCCGCCGCCGGTGGCGGGTTCGTCCGCACCGCCCAAAGCGCTGCCCGGCAGCGCGGCCGTGACGCTGGGCAAAGCCGGAGACTGGATTGAGGCGCATCCGGGAGACCCATGGTTTGTGTTTGTGCGTTTGCGCGAACTGCGCGCACCCCTGCGCATGGACCGTTATGGAGAGGGGTTTCTGGGCAAGGGCCGCGCCACCAATTCCGTCGACCTGTACGACACGGTGCTTCTCGATTTGGATCGGCGGTTGGACGCTTTCCTGGATCGGTTGGACGCGCTGCCCGGGGGGAAGGACGCGGTCATTGTCGTGACTTCGCCCTGGGGACCCGATTTCGCCGCGCCTGGGGGAGTCATGCAGAAGGGTGTGCTTCAGTCCGGCCTGACCGAGGCGTCTTTGCGGGTGCCGCTGCTTTTCCGCATTCCCGGCCAGGCTGGCAGGGGCCGAAAGCTTCCCGCCACGCTCTGCGACGTGGCGCCCACGCTGCTTTCCCAGTGCGGACTGGCCGCGCAGTCCGGACTGGACGGCGTTGATTTGTTCCGGCAGGGCGACTTCCGCGACTGCGTTTCCATGAGGGGCAATCCGGTGGCGCTGTCCGTCCGTGCCGGACGCTGGCGCTTCGGCTGGCAGTCGGGGCTTGACCCCTTTACCCTGCAGAGTGTCGGCACCGAGGGCGTGCTTGATTTCACCGATGTGCCGCTCTACCAGAGCAGCCACGCCGCCCAGAACAATCTCGGCAAAGAACCCGAACTGGCAAGGCAACTGCGCCAGTTTCTGTCGGACTATTTGAAAAAGGACCGTGCCACAGCTTCACCGCCGTCGGCCCCAAAATAATTAAGAGGCCTGATACGGTATCGCACCAGG
>CAIXUF010000052.1 GCA_903922535.1 Candidatus Hydrogenedentota bacterium | reverse complement strand
TTGTCGCTGAAGCGCATGCGGACGACTCCGGAGCCGAAGCCGTCGGACCAGGACAGGGAAAGGGTCACGTTGGGATCGTTGGTGACGGCCCGGTTGTCGTTTATGACGATTGTGCCTTGCGGCCGGGTGGTATCGAAGGTCCGCCAGAAGTCGCAGAGGTAGTCGGGACCGGATGTGGCGCTGTAACCGTAGCCGCCAAAGAGCCAGAGCGCGCCGGAAGTGTCGACCCATGTCGCGGCACCGGAGCGGGCACCGGGGAGGCTGGCCGGGGAGGGTCCGCCCAGCGCGGCGTAGTTTCCGTATTGACCGGTGGTATCGGAGCCGTCCACCCAGACCCAGTTTCCAGTGGCACGGTCATAGCGCCAAAGGTCGTTAATGGCGTGGGGCATGTCAGACGCGTCGTTGGTTAGCCCGCCGAAGAGCCAAAATGCGCCGGAGGGGTCGGTCCAACACAGGGGCTGAAAGCGGGAACTGGGCACATTGTCTGGTGCGGCGACGCCGCGGGTACCGTAGATGCCGGGTTGGTCGTAGGTTCCGGGGCCTGACATCCAAGTCCAGTTTCCGGTGGCCGGGGTGAATTTCCACAGGTCGTTAAGGTGGCCCACCGTAACCGTGTAAGAGGCCACCCCGCCGAAGAGCCAGAAGGAACCGGAGGGGTCGATCCAGGATGCCATACAAGCACGGCCGCCTGGGGTATTGTGTTCGTCCGGGACACGGAGGATACCGTAGGTGGGGACGGGCGCGTCGTATTGGGAGCCCTTCATCCACGTCCATTTTCCGGTGGCCGGGGTGAATTTCCAGAGGTCGTCGAAATAGACCAAGGCGTGCGTGAGGTCATAGCCTTGCCCGCCGAAGAGCCAGAAATTGCCCTGGGCGTCAGTCCACGAAGCTGCACCGGCGCGTGCGCAGGGGGTATTGGTCGGGGCGGGGACCAGCAGGCTTCCATAGTCGCCTGTATTGTTCACCGTATTGGCCCCCTTCACCCAGGTCCAGTTGCCGGATCCGGTGTCATAACTCCACAGGTCGTTCAGCAGCCCGTAGCTTCCTGCACTGTCGTAACCGCCGCCTCCGAAGATCCAGAGTTTTCCGGTTGAGTCGGTCCATTTGAGCGGCGCGGAGCGTGCTCCGGGCGTGTTTGCTGCGTCGGGGGTGAGCAGGGTGCCGTAGGTGCCGGGTTGACTGATGCTGGTGGATCCTTTCATCCACGTCCACATGCCTGTTGCGGGGTCATATTTCCAGAGGTCGTTGAGCAGGCCTTCTCCTGCGGAGGCGCCGATTCCGCCGCCGCCGAAGAGCCAGAAGGCGCCGGAGGAGTCCACCCAAGTGGCGGCCTGTTGCCGGGCGCCGGGGATGTTGCCCAGGGCGGGGGTGAGCAGCGTTCCGTAGATGCCGGGATGGGCTGTGTCGGAGAATCCCTGCATCCAGGCCCACTGGAAGTCGGTGGCGGCCCAAGCGGATTGCGTGGCCGGTCCGGCGAATCCTGCGAGGAGCACCGCGCACAGTGCGGCAAGAACAATACCCCTTCCCTTGCATGGTTGCGGTGCGTTCATGAATGGTCTCCCTGCCCGTTTAAGGACCTGCGACATCGGACAACAAACCCTGCTCCTACTGCGGCTGTTTCATGCGTATGGGGCCTTGGGAAAAGTATAGGGGAACGATAAATGGGAATCAATGTGCGGCGTTTCGCCGAGCATGGAAATGAGGGTTTGTATGGGCGGTTGCCTTATGGACGGCATGGACGAGATGGACGGTTCAGGTACACATGACTTGCGGTGAAACGACATGGGGTGTCGTTTTACCACAGATTGTGATGTAGATTCGGTTGTCCGGCGTGTGTGTGCGGGTCAGGGTGCCAGGAGTTTTATGTAGTCGTTGAAAGGGGCGGAGATGTTTCCTGCGGCATCTCGGTAGGTGACGCGGACGGTGTAGTAGCCTGGCGTGGCGGGGAGGGTGTAGGCCCTTGTGGGGGCGAGCGCTTCCCATGCGGTCCAGGTTGCGCCGTCGATGCTGAAGCGCATGCGGGTGACGCCGGAACCGGTGCCGTCTGACCAGGTGAGTCCCAGGGAGACAACGGGAGTATTGGTGGTCGATGCGCCGTTATTGATGAGGATGGTTCCGATGGGAGGCATGGTGTCCATGCGGATGTAGTCACTGTAGGCGGTGGAGTTGTTTCCTGCCCTGTCGCGGTACATCACGCGGACGGTCTTGTAGCCTTCGCCCGTGGACAGGGTCCATGCCTTGGTCGCGGCCAGGGACTCCCAAGTGCTCCAAGTGCCACCATCATTGCTGAATCTCATGCGGGTCACGCCGGAGCCGTCATTGACGCCGTCCGACCAAGTGAGGGAAAGGGTGGTATTGGGGTTGTTGGTAACGGACTGGTTGCTGTTGATGACGATGGTTCCTGTGGGCCGTATTGCGTCCTGCCAGCGCCAGAGGTCGTTCAGACGGCCGAGACTGTTGCCCTTGTCGTAGCCATTGCCGCCAAAGAGCCACAGCGCACCGGAGCTGTCGGTCCATGAGACCGCCAAGCTGCGCGCACCGGGGGTATTTGCCGGGTTCGGCGTCCCGGGCGTCCCGTAGGTTCCCCCCTGGTTGGCCGAACTGGCACCTTTCATACAAGCCCAGTTGCCGGACGTGCGGTCGTATTTCCAGAGGTCGTTGAGCCGATTGAGGGACTGTGAATTGTCAATTGCGTAGCCGCCGAAGAGCCACAGGGCACCTAAAGCGTCAGTAAAGGCCACCGTCTCATAGCGCCCCCCGGGCGTGTTTTCGGGCGCGGGCGTTCCGGGGAGGCCGTAAACCCCGCTGTGGTTGCTGGTGTCAGGTCCCTTCATCCAGGTCCAGTTCCCCGAGTCCGGGTTAAAGTTCCACAAGTCATTGAGACAGCCCGCAGCCCCGGTACTGTCGCGACCGTATCCGCCGAAGAGCCAGAGCGAACCGGAGGGGTCCGTCCAAGAGACCGCGAAATAGCGTGCACCGGGCGTGTTGTCCGCCGCTGGCGTAAACATTGTGCCGTAGACTCCCCAATGGTTGACGGTGTTGGCGCCTTTCATCCATGTCCAATCTCCCGTGGCCGGATTGAATTTCCACAGGTCATTTAAAATGTCGCTGTTCGCCGTGCTGTCGAGGCCTTGGCCGCCGAAGAGCCAAAGCGCGCCCGAACTGTCGGTCCACGAGGTCGGGTTCTGGCGCGCTCCGGGGTTGTTGAGTGTCGCGGGTGTGGCGATCGTTCCGTAGGTGCCGGGTTGGAAAGCTGTGTTGGGTCCTTTCATCCATGTCCAATTCCCGGAGCTCCGATCGTATTTCCACAGGTCGCTGAGATAACTCGGACTTCCGGTGCTGTCATAGCCGTATCCTCCGAAGAGCCAGAGCGCGCCGGAGGGGTCGGTCCAGGAGGCCGCATACATGCGCGAACCGGGGTTATTCCCCGGGGCCGGGGTCAGAGGTGATCCGTAGACTCCGGCTTGGTTACCCGTCGAGGCGCCTTTCATCCAGGCCCAGTTGCCCGTCAGGCGGTCGTATTTCCACAGGTCGTTTAGATAGCGGGTATTACCCGTACTGTCGTAGCCCCAACCGCCGTACATCCACAGCGCTCCGGAGGGATCGGTCCATGAACACGCGCCCTCCCGGCCACCTGGCACGTTGCCCGCAGACGGCGTCAAGATGGCGCCGTATGCGCCGGGTTGGTTATTGCCGCTGGTGCCGTTCATCCAGGTCCATTGGAAGTCCGTGGCGGCGCAGGCTGTGTTCATTGCCGGTCCCGCGAATCCTCCGGGGAGTGCAGCGCAAAGCGCGGCGAGAACGATCACCTGTTTCCAACATTGTTGCCAACTGTTCATGAGTTGTCTCCTTGATCAGTGGGGTGCCGGTGAAATCGGAAAACAAACGCTGCCGGTATTGTAGTAGACATCCTTTGCCGTGTTTTGATTTGTCAAACAAGTATAGGCGGATCGCGGCTTCGAGGCAAAAACGCTGGCGTGGCCAGCGTTCTCATTCTGTTTGACGGCGGCTTATTGTGATGAATGTTGTGAGAGACGCGTTATGGAGTCGCGGAGAGGAATATGCGGCGGTCACGTGGAACAGATGCGCCGGGTGCTGAGGGAGAGGAAAGTCGACTGGTTGGGGCGTTCGCGCAGCACGGAAATGAGGGTTTGTAGAGACGGCGCATTTGAGTTAGGGGGTTATGTCTTTGTCGGTAATGGCGGCGAGATCGTTTTGATCCCAAGCCAATACGGTCACGTGCGGCGCGGTCGCGGGGAGGTGGCGGATGACTTCAAGACCGGTCAGGGGAATGCCATCACCGAAGTCCCAAAGGGCGTGTTTCAGCGCATGGGTGCTGTCATCTGACTTGCAGGAAAACCGATGGAAGCCGGGCTGCTCTGTGTCGGGAAGGGCGGTGAGGGAAATGTGACACATGCACGGCGCTGAGGATTCGATGGACAGGGTATTGTCGGCATTGTTGGAAGCGTGGTTTTCGGACCAGCAGGGATTTGTGCCGGCTGGACCCGTCAGGACGGGTCCCTTGTTGTCGGCGAAGGTGTTGCGCACAAAGCGCAAGGAATC
>CAIXUF010000051.1 GCA_903922535.1 Candidatus Hydrogenedentota bacterium | reverse complement strand
GCACGGCCAGCTCCAGCGCTTTGCCCGCATAGCGGTAATCGAGCCGCGCCACTTCGACCCAGGGGTCGCAGGGAATCTTGGGGTCGTAGCGCATCAGCGTCGTGGTCTTCCCGTCCGCCACCTTTTTGTTGATGATGTAATCGTAGCCGAACCAGCCCGTGTCGGGGTTCTGGTCGGCGTCGATCAGCAGCAGCATCCAATTGCTGCCTGTGTGCGGAGTGAGCGCTTCATTCGTCTCCACATAGAAATACACCATGCCGCTGTCGACCGCGACCTTGCCGGTGACGATGTCGTTGCGGCCCGAGTCGTCCGTGTAATGAAGACCGCCATAGCCTTTGTAGTCGCGGTGGGCGGTGTCGCCGACGGTGTCGCGGTACTCGACCTTGACTTCCGCCCAGTCGTCAAAAAGGCCGTCAATCTTGATGCGGCTCAGTCCGTGTACTTCCGGTATGGGGCGGACGCCCTTGTAGCGCCGGATGTTCTGGGCCATCTGCATGTAGTAATTGTCAGTATACCCGCCTTTCATCGGCTGGATCGTGCGGTTGAACTCCGCATTATACTGGTCGATAAAGCGGTACGTGCTTTCGCGGCGCATGAACGTGAAGGTCTTTCCCTGCGCGGGCTGATATTTTCCCGCAGTCCACTCGTTCCAGTCGTTGAGGTACAGGAACTGCGGGTCGCTCTTGAGCGCCTCGTCCCAGCGCTGCTGGAAGTAGATGCCGTAGCCCTCGGGGTGCTCGACCTTTTTGCCCAGCCACGGCACGACGGTCGGCTCAGGCAGGTCATCCTGATTCAGAGGCGGCTCGCCGGTCTCCTTTGTCCACGACTTGCCGATCATGCTCACCGGATGCTGCGCGGGCGTGACCGCAGCCTCCTCCTTCTTGCCGTTGTGCGTCGAAACGAGTTCGTCCGGCTTCATTGCCTGAACCCGCTTGTCGCCCATATCCAAGCCGAAGCTCCAGTTGTCCTCCGTGCCGACAAAGCGCTTCCCTGCCCATTCCCGGTATCCCCACCACATGGTCCGCAGCGTGAAGAAGCTCTTCACAGCTTGGGTGTAGTCCTTGTAGAACTCTTCGGTGTAATCGGGGTTGCCGTAATGCGGATTATTTTTGTCGGTCTTCGCGGCGGCCTCATAGTGCGTATTCCGGTTTTGCGCGGCCGGGCCGTTGGAATCCCAAGAGGGCGTCCCGTTGCACAGCAGCAGCGGCTTGCCGTCCCAATAGAACCAGAAATCCTTGTACTTTTTTGCCTGATAGATCTTCTCGTACAGGTCCTGTACCACCGCGATCACCGGGCCGTTGAACGCCCAGAAGCAGAACTGCGGCACCCGGTTGCCTTCGGCCTTCATCTTGTGCATCACCGCAAAGAGCACCTCCCACTCGTCCCAGTAGCGGACCGCGTTGGTGACATCCATAACCAGGACGTCCACTCCGGCGTCGGCGAGCATCGACAGATCCTTGCGGATGACGTACTCGTCCTTGCTCAGGAAGTAGCCCAACTCGGGCTCGCCCCAGTGATACGAGCCCTCAGTCCAGAGCGGGTGCTTGGCGTCCAGACGGGCCTTCGGGTCGCCGGCCAGCACCCGGCTCACGTCCGCGGCATACGGGCCCTTGAGGGTGGCCAGCGCATCCCGGTGCCAGGTGATGTAGAAGATGCCCACCACGCGGCGCTGGTCTTTCTTGACCGGCCCCGCCTCGGAGGGTGTCGGCATGTTGCGGCCGAGGGCGTCATGCGCCACCCAGGTGTCGGAGAAGAGGTCACGGTAAGACAACGGTCCATCCGCCGCTGAAACCTGTGCGCTAAGCATGCCGAGCCATACTCCCGCCGCGAGTGCCAGACTGCGTAGCGAAAAATCGGCGGCGGCTTGTGCTGTGTCCACTTTTTTCATAGGTCCTAATCCTGCCAGAAAAGCGAAGTTCAGGCAAGCGTTAGGGGCGCCCCATTTGATTGGGCGCATAGGGACTTCTCTCTGTAGGCGGGCGCTGCGGTGACCGGCGGACGGTTCGGGGAACCGTTCCTACCACGCGCGGGGCCTCTCCGGCAGGGGCGGACGCCGAGTCAGGG
>CAIXUF010000050.1 GCA_903922535.1 Candidatus Hydrogenedentota bacterium | reverse complement strand
GGCGTCCGGCATATCCAGCCGGGCTGTCAGTTGGGCGGGCGCCCCCGCAACGATCTCGAAGGATTGCGGCAGGGCGAGTTCCTGCCCGCCCGGCCAAATCACCACGACATCCGCCGTCTGCGGCGACAGACCGGTCAAATCGAGCGTGACATCAAGGGTGGTGCCGTCAAACAGCGTGGGAGTGAATGAACGCAGCAACACGCCGCCGGTTCCGCGCAGTTCGACCCGCATACCCGGCTTGAATCCCAGTCCCGAAATGCGCACGCTCGAACTGCCCGCGTTTCCGCCCTGCGTCCGGCTCATGTTCGCCAGATACCGGTCCAGTGCCTGACACTGGATCTGGAATGGGCCGAGGTAGGATTTTGCCCAGAATGCATAGAAAGTGCTGAAGTAGAAGGAACCCGCTCCCGGCGAAGGGATCAGCATGTCGATTGCGCCGTCCGGTCGCGCAAAGCCGCGCCAGTCGCAATCGAGGAGTGTCGGGAGATCGCCGCGCCGTCCCACCAGATTCCAGTCGCCTCCACTGACGGACGGTGTGACCCGGACAAGGAGGTTGTTCGCGTCATCCTCCTTGAGCGCGAGCCGGAAGTCGCTGTAGTCGAGCGAGTACGCATCGGCGTTCACCGTCTCTCCGAGCGTAATGTCCCGCGCGCGGCGGTTTGCCGCGAACAGCCCGGAATTGAAGATCAATCCTTTCGTGTCCGACGAACCCGCCATCGCCAGAAGTTCCCCGTCGCGCGAAAAGGCGATGGAATCGCAGCCTGAGGCGCCCGTCAGCGTGCCGAACGATTTCACCTCGCGTCCGGAGAGCATGTCCCACAGCGCGGCCGTGCCGCCCGCCAGGCCGGTCGCCAAGTGCCAGCCGTCCGGCGCCACGGCCAGGCTGTTCACGGACGCGGAGGCCGCAATGACCGAGAGGGCGTCTCCGGATTCCACGTCGTGCACGACCACGGTGGCATTGCTGCAGCCAGCCAGGAACTTCTTGCCGTCCAGCGAGAACGCGACCGCGCGGACAACGCCATAAGGTGGCGCGGGATGGAAGGCGTGGAGTTCCCTGCCCGTTTGCGCGTCATAGATTCGGGCGGTGTTGTCCTGTTCGCCGGTGCCCACCCTCGTCCCGTCATGGGACATCGCAAGGGACCATATCTTGGTTTGGCCGGCGGTAAAATTGGCAACCAATGTGCCGGTGTTTATATCCCACAGTTTGGCGGTTTTGTCTTCCGAACCGGTAAGGAGCCGGTTTCCGTCCGGCGAAAACGCCATGGAGGTCACGGCGCTGTTGTGTCCGGTGAACTGCTGAAGTTCGTTTCCGGTGGCGGCCTCCCAGACCCATGCCCCGCCAGAGCGGTCGCCCGCAGCCACCTTCGCTCCGTCGCGCGAATAGGCAACTGCCGTCACCGGCTGGCCCAGCCCGTCAAACCTGCGTGACGATTGGCCGGCGGCAATGTCCCATAGGTGCGCTGTGGGAACGAAATACTCGTCGGTATATGAACCAGCAAGAACCTTTGATCCATCCGGAGAGAAGGCCACGGACGTTGCCGGCTCCGCGGCGCGCTCAAAACGCAGCTTGCGCGGGTCGGGCAGTGCGTCCCACGCGAGAATGACGTAGGGTGATGTCAGACTGCCGGATGTGCAAAAAAGAATGCGGCTTCCGTCGGGTGACATGTTCCAGCAACGACTGCCTGCATTGGTTGTCCGCCCAAAATCGTTGAGTTTTTCCCCGGTCGCCGCATCCCACAAAATGAGGGACGGATAGCCGCCCGCCATCACCATGGTGTCGTTGGCGGCGAACCTCACATCAGTCACGTCATAGCCCGCAGCAGGGGGGCGCGCAAAACGTGTCAACTCGGTGCCGGTAACCGTGCTGTATAAGGAGACATGCTGCTTGCCTGAGAGAGAGTCACCCAGCGCGCGGGAGAGATCGCCACTTATGCTTTGGACATTGAAATCAGGGATTTCGACTTCACGCACCGTCGAACCGTTGTGGAGGTCCATGATATGAACCTGGGAAGCATTGTTGGCCTGCGTGACGGTGCCAATCTGGCCTCCATCCTCTGAGAACGCGACCACGGTCACCGAAGAGTTGAAATCCAGAGATCGCACTTCCAGGCCGGTGGCGGTATCCCAGACTCGACATAAGCCCTTTCCTAGGTTACAGCCGCCCGCCGCAACCCTGGTTCCATCGGGGGCAAAAGCAATTGCCAGCACTGAATCCGAAGTGTACTGAAGCTGATGCACGTTTGTCCCTGTGGATGCATCCCACAGATTCACAACACTCCCGAAAGCACTGAAGATCTTGGTTCCATCGGGCGAATAGGCGAGACGCCCCCACTGCGGTATTTGCTCCAATGTCGTGGCGCTAAACCATGAGTTCAATTTCGCCCCCGTCTGCACGTCCCACTGGGCAATCTCCATCTGGTCTAGCGTTGCATTCACCATGGCTGAGAGTATTTTTGCCCCGTCGGGCGAAAAGACCGCATAGTCGGCCTTCCGCTCCGGAAAAATGAGGGGGTACTGGGTGAAGGCGGCAAGGTCGAAAACGTCCACCACGCCGGTTTTTGTCAGGGAGGGAAGGTTCCAGGCTGTTGATGTTGCGATGTTGACCCCCGTGGCCAGACTCTTGCCATCCGGTGAAAAGGACGGCTGAAAGCTGGTCCACTGCGTCTGCCCGCCGCCCAGGCCGCGTTCCGTCAGCATGAACTCCCCCCGGTTGACGCAGCTATTCAGGTCAATGACGATCTTTCCATCAATGATAATGTTCTTGCCGTCCGGCGTAATAAGCAAGGTCCGGCCCCCCGTAATGTACTCCTTGCTCTGCGTCCCGTCGCTTACGTCAAGGATAACGGTATTGTATATTCTTCCGGAATAGTAGTCGTATTCCATTCCAACCCATACATGGGATGCATCGGGCGTAAGCACAGCAGCGGTCAGTCCCAGAAAAGTGAGGTATGTGGAAGCGGCCGGCTGGAGCGTGGTTATCGCGGTCAGCGAGGCGGTGTCCCATATCTTTACCCAATTTGAGGTGACGGTCAGGAGCCGCGAATGGTCGAGCGACAGGCTGATCTGCTTCACTTCCTTTCCGCTGGGCTGGTCAAGCGTGCTGAGCAGTTGCCCCGTGTTTGCGTCCCACACGGTGGCGTTCCCGAGGTCGCGGCTCGTTCGGTTGGCGGTGATGATTCGGGTGTCCTCCTGAAAGAAGACGGCATTGTTGACCAGTTCGCCCACCGCAAAGACTCGCACTTGGTTTCCGGTTTGAACGTCCCATAGCGTGGCCTGGCCACTCTTGGCGCCATTGGGCTGGATGACCTGGCCGCCGGTCAGCAGTTTTGTGCCGTCGGAAGAATAGGCGATGGAAGTCATTTGACCGGTTGTTCCGGTGAAGGCGGTGATTTCCCGGCCGGTGGCCGAATCAATGACGCGCACCATCGAAGACTGGTAGGCGATGGCCAGTTTTGTGCCGTCCGGCGAATAGGCCACCCCCGCCACCGTCCCTCCTCCCAGGACCTGTCTCGGGGTATGCTGCATATCCTCGCCCTGTGCAAAACCCCATCCGGCAGACAGAAAAACAGCGTGAACGACACACATTACGCGAAACATGGCCAGTCCTCCATTCTTAGATGGGCACGTCGGCGGATGACAGACAAAGCTCCAGAAGAATCAAGCGGCCACGGTTGTCCACAGCCGCCGGTTTGGTTTTGGCTTTTTGGGGTATGGCAGGCCTGTCATCCGATGTGCGTTCTTGTCGCGGACGTAACGGCACTTGTCGGCCCACCCCGACCTTGATGTCCGCCATGGACGAAACCGAATCAAGAAACCGTGTCTTTCGCCGGTTCATGATTGTGGTTTCCGCTGCCGCGCTTCCATGCCCAGGCATGGATATGCTGACACCGAACCCGTCAGTTGGATCCCCGCCGGGATGCGGTTTTCGCCATTCCGTTGATTACGCACCTGACCAACCTCGTTGGATTGCCCTGACCGTATCCGCATCCACGCGAGCGCCCCCGTGTGAACTTGACAAAACAATGTTACGCTTTATCTTTTGGGATGTCAAGCAACCGGGCAGTAAACAGAATACTGGATTTTTCTCAGGTTGCCAAACCGGGACCTGGCTAGAAAAAATTATCCGGGGGTATCCTTACTTTGGATGCCCCCGGAGCATTTCACATCAGGTCAGGACAGGCTTCCGCCGTCGCGCCACCACAGTGATGGTGCCTACCGTCAACATCAGCACCAATAGATCGCTGGTCTTTCCGGACGACAGGGTATCTTCGAAGGCTCCGCCGCTGCACCCGAAGATGCCGGTCTTTTGTTTGCCTTTACTGACCAAGAGGGAGACCGCACTATTGGGGGATAACGCCGCGCCTGCGGCGGGTGTCTGGGAAATCACCTGGCCCTTCGGGACCTCATTACTGAAGTCTTCGGTGACGTTGCCCACGGTCAACCCTGCGGCGGTGAGGGCCGCCTGTGCCGCATCTTGTGTCTGGCCCACGACATTGGGCACGGTCACGTTGCACAGCCCCGTGGACAGCACCAGGGCCACGGCGCCGCCAAACGGTCTCTGCTGGCTGGCCGGCGGGTCTTGGCTGAGCACCAACCCTGCGGCCACCGTGTTGCTGCACTGTTGTGTCACCGTGCCGGTAGTCAGACCGGTGCCGGTGAGTGTGGTGCCCGCCGCCGTCTGTGTCTGGCCCACGACGTTCGGCACGGTCACGTTGCACACGCCCGTGGACACCACCAAGGCCACGGCGCTGCCAAACGGGCTCTGTTGGCTGGCCGGCGGGTCTTGGCTGATCACCAACCCGGCGGCCATGGTGTTGCTGCACTGCTGTGTCACTTTGCCGGCAGTCAGCCCGGCACCCGTAATTGCGGACTCGGCCACTGTCTGTGTCATGCCCACGACATTGGGCACGGACACTTGGGCAGGTCCCGAGGATACGACAAGGTCCACGGTCGTTCCCGCCGCTACCGTGGTTCCCGCCACAGGACTGGTGCGGATCACGTGCCCGGACGCCACGGTTGCGCTGTGTTCCTGCGTGGAAGTCCCAGCCATCAATCCCGCAGTCGTGATCGCTGCTCGGGCATTTGCTTCCAGTTGGCCGGTCACGTCTGGGATAACAGCGGACGGGCCGCTCGATAGCAGTACCGCCACCGTAGCCCCCGGACTCACGGAAGCTGCCGGAGCCGGAGTCTGACCGGCAACAGATCCGGCCGGAATGGTGGTGCTAAATTGGTGGGTTATGGCGCCAATGCGCATTCCGGACGCCGCAGAGAGCGCCGTTCGCGCGGCGGCCAGGGTCATTCCCGTGAGGTCCGGCACCGCCACAAGCACCGCCGCCGGGCTTGCCGAGACAAAAAGATTGACGGGGGTACCCGAAGTCGCTGCGCTTCCGGCAGTCGGGTTCTGGCTCACAATGCGGCCCACCGGAACGCCCGGGCTGTCTTGTTGGGTTATTGCGCCAACTGTCAGGCCCGCAGCGTTGAGGGCCGTTTGTGCCTCCGATTGCGTCCTGTCCACGAGATTTGGCACCGTCACCGTCGCGGGTGACGGGCCCTTCGAAACCACGAGATTGACCGGCGCATTCAAGGTTGCCGAAGCCCCCGCAGGGGGATTCTGCCTGATGATGGAGCCTGATGCAATGGCCGGATCGTACTGCCGCGTCACGACACCCACCCGCAGCCCGGCAGTGGCAAGGGCCGTCCCCGCCGCGGACTGCGTGACGCCCGCAAGGTCGGGCACGATTGCCATTACGGGTGCCGGACCCTGTGAGACCACCAGAGAAACCCCCGGTAACAGGTTCGCGAGGATTCCTGCAAGCGGGTCCTGGCTCACGACCGCGCCAGAAAGTATGGTCGGGTCGTATTCTTGCGTCACCCCGCCGAGCGTCAGCCCCACTTCAGCGAGCTTCGCCGTAGCATCGGCCAGAGACATGCCAACAAGGCTGGGCGTCGTCACCTGCGCTGAACCGGTCGATATCGTCAGGTTGACCGGCGTGCCAGGGGCCACAGCCGAATCGGCGGCAGGAATCTGGCTAAGCACCTGGCCTGCAGGCGTCGTGTCATATTCCCGTGTCACCGTGCCGACAACAAGACCCGCGCCCACAAGCGTGGACTCGGCCACTGTTTGCTGCATGCCCACAACGTTGGGCGTTGTGACGGCGGTGTTCGTTACCGTGGTGGTTGCTTGCGGAGCCTCGGGCGGGAACTCACCGTTGCCCGCATAGTCGCTCGCAAGACTGTAGAAGCTGTACGAATTGCCCAGTAGGCCCGTGAAGACCGCAGAGGTGTCCGTGGTGTTGGCCAGCCATCCAATGTATGTGTCTCCATTCGTCGAGACGTAAATGGTGTAGCACTTTATGCCGGACCCGCCCGTATCGTCCGTGCCGTTCCATGTGACAACAAATTGGGCGCCCGGCTCCGTCGCGGGCAATGGCTGGACCGCGCTTTGCGGCGCGCCCGAATCCACGGTATTTGTCACCACCCCTGTGTTTATCGGTGCATTGACGTCAAACACAATGGCGGCTTGATTGGTAATTACCGTGCCCGTAACCAGGCCGTCCTTCGGCCGCACGGTGTACCTGAGGAAGCCCTCACCGGCACCTTGGGCATTGTTCGGCGGCAGGAAGCCCGCCAGCGGATCTTCGGGCAGTTGGCCTGTCACCGGATCAATGCTTTGCATATTCCACGTGACAATCCCCGTCGTGGGGTCCAAACCGCCGGTCACCTGGATCGGATTCGGGTCTGTCCCGACGGTTACCGTGGTCGTGTACCATTGCAAACTTGGCGAAACATCAATGGTGATGCCATTGAATCCGATTGGGCCCAACTCAAACGTGGACCAGTCCAGGTTCACATCGAGTTGATCCGTCACGCGCACTTCCTGGGCGGGCGCGGTGGCCGTGGCCTGGTTTTCAAACCCGATCTCATAACCAAGGGGTTGTCCCGCCACTATGAATTGTCCGTTTCCGCCTCCCGTCGGCCCTATCTTAACGTTGGGATCCACGGATTCCGTGGGATCGACATGGTGATCCGGGTCCCCGCGGGGCGCTTTGCATTCGCATCCATCAGCGTGGGGAGCAGGTGGGCTGTTATCACAACCTGGGGAACTCGGACAAATACACTGGGTGTGCTCATAGGGCAGTGTGTACCATGACTCTGGACAAGGAAAAGGTTGCGGAAACAAATACATGGTTGAAGCGAAGACTGCATAATTGCCGCCGCCAAGATTGATGGCAGGTACCACGTGTGGGCCAGTGATATAATTATCGAGTACAAAACAACCACCGCATGGGGTGTCAATCACGACCGTGGTGTGTCCTCCGGTCCAGTGGGTGATCGGCGTGGCGTTAAACCCACACATGGCAGAAGAGGCGCCTGCGCATTCCTGCAGTTGCTTAACCTCCAGTTCCGCGACCCCGACACATGCCAGGGTCCCAGCCTTTCCCACAAAATTATCTTCGACGGCGTGTGCCAGCGCGCATTTGAAGGCGGCGCATGCACCAGCGGCTTCCTGCGCCAACTCCGAGGGGCTACATGCCCGCTTTTCGAACAACGCGGGGCGTTGATTGTCCGACCGGGACGTTTCTGCCTTCACTCCAGAAGATCCGGAAACGGCCGCATATTCGTTGGACGCCGTATTGCTCTCGAACAGCCACGGCTGCATGTCGAAGGCAACCCGCGATGGAACGGTGATTGAAAACGTCGCGTGAGCACTGCCTCCGGGAGGCATGGCTGCCACCGCCAGCCGGGTAAGAACTTGTCCGTGGTCCGGCGTCAGAATTGTCGGCGGCACCTCCACGTCGATCCCGTCGGGAAGCGGCGGCGGCACGAATTCCGGGCCCAGCTCAACCTTGGCAGCATTTGGAATCCCACAGATAATCACCGCGAGGTCGCCGTCCACGTTGCCGCCGTTGCCATAATACACCGTGTAGGTGGTCTTCCTGCCGATGCGTATTTTTTCTCTTCCCTCGATCTGCGCCCATGCGCGCGCGCCGCCACCCGCCTCAACGGTAAAGGCCTGGGGTAACTCCGCGGTCACGCCGCCCTTCTTGACGCGAATGGTCCATGTTCCCGTAGCCGCGGCATTGATGTCGAATGTGGCGCGGACGAGTGCAGAGTTCAGCATCGTGGTTGCAACAGCTTGATACACAGTGCCCGATGGCGAGACCGCCAGCACGGCGTCATCCATCTGGAATGCGCTGCCGGCGATTTCGAAGGTGACGCACCCGGCGTTGCCCACGCTGCCTGGAGTGACCGATGTCACGCCAAAGGCCGCGGTTGTGCCTCCAATGGTAAAGCTGATAGGCGTAACCGGTAAAGATGTCGGGTACGCCAGAATATAGTAGGTCTGGCCCGCAATGGTCGGCACCATGACACTGGGGGACGCGGAGTTCGATTGGATCGCGTCAAAATCGTAAGCATCGGGCGTGGGCACACAGTTTTCTCCTACATAGAGCCCAACGCATCCCGTGCCCACGTTCAGGCCGATCAAGACATCCCCGGTCATTTGGGCCAGGAAACTGAACCAGACCGGCTCATTGATGCCGGCAAACTGGCCCGTTACGGTCGTTCCGTCAACCTCCAGCGTCGGAATCAAGAGCGTGGTCAGCTCGTTCGCCAAGGCGACATTATTCGTCCAGTTCGCACCCTCGAAGATGTCCCCCTGGCTGTTGACGTGGACCTGCCACAAATAGGTTCCGTCCTTACCACCGGGAACGCGGACCATCGCCGAGACTTCGCAGGATTGGCCCGGCCCGAGTACCACGTCCTGGCCAACGAGCCTTTCACCCGCTTCGATCACGTCCTCTGGGTTTGAAACCGACACGAGCGAGATCGTGTCATGCCATGGCCCCACCGCCGTGCCGGCGCCAATATTCGTGACCGTCCAGCCCGCTTCGGCATTATCGCCCGCAACGATGGTTATGGGACCGTTCACCAACGAGCCAATAAGATCGACATCCGAACTGGCGTCCTCGACGAACTCGAAAGCGCCCATGTCGGCATACGCGCCGCCGGTCGTGGGTACGCCGGTATTTGGCGTTCGCGGATCGTCGTAACGCGGCGCGCCCATGGAATCGGTTTCCGGCGCCGCCGCGCCGTCCGCCGCGTCGATACAGGGCGAGCTGTAGTCGAGTCGGAAATCTCCCTGTCCGGCGTTGACGAATTTGGGATCTGCGGAGATGTTTCCTGTCCCATCAGGTGCCCCCGACCCACTTTCTCCGGATGACCACACGTCCGTGTGGCTGACACCGGCCAGCGTGCCAAAATCGTACTGGATCCCTGCCTGGCTGCTTTCCGCGACAATCGTGTTGGCCACGGTCATCGAGCCGCCATGAACCAATAGCCCGATGCGGTTGTTGTAAAGCGTGCAATTGACGACAGTCAGCGGCGAACCTATCCAGGCATTGATACCGCGATCACAGCCTGTGAGCACGCAATTGCGCACCGATATGGTGCTGTTGGACCAGATGCCGTGGTAGAAACCATCGTTCAACTCGCAGTTGGATACGGCAGCCGTACCGCCGTCGACGCTGATCAGCCCGCTATGCACCGGGTCGGCTCCTGCGCCATATCGGATGGCCACGTGGTCGAACGTTGCCTGGCCTTGGACGTACACCGAATCCCAGTCCCCCGCGGACGGCGCGTTGGTCCCCGCGTCGCCATTGCTGTCACCGGCAATCGAGTCGTCCATCAGCGAGGTCAGCGTGATCGGTTGCGCGACCGTCCCCTGCGCGACCAGCGTTCCGCCCGAAGCCACCACGAGCGCCGTCTCCGAACCAAGTTTCACGACTGCGCCCGGCGCAATGGTAAGCGTGACACCGGAAGGGATTGTGACCCTGCCGGTCACGAGGTGAAGCGAGCCACCCGACCACGTTTCGTCTGAACTCACGGTCCCGCTGTGCGTCAACGAGGTGTAACGGATATCCACATAAGCGTTCGAGCAGAACTGCCCGCCGTTTAGAACCGTGAACGACCAATCGTCAGGCTCCGGCAACGAGCTATTTCCGTCCAGATTGGTATCGCCCCCCGCCATGTCGTCGGCCAGGGACGTGAGAATGATCATGCTGTCGGCGGCGCCGAGGGCATTCACAATGCCTCCATCTTTGACCATGATTCCCGTGTCCCGGACGAATTTCACGATCGCGCCGGGAGAGATCGTGAGCGTCACACCGCCGGGTACGATTACCATCTGATCCACCACGTGAATGGTATCGGCGCCCCAGGTCTCGTCGCCCGCCAGGGTGCCAGCATGCCATGACACGGTGTTATTCACCAAGTCGTTCTGCCAGAGATCAATTACGGTCTGGCCAGCCGTGCCGCGGAATTGGATATGTATCGTGTAATTGCCGTTCGAAAATGCCGAAGTGTTCCAACCGAGACCGCCCGCCGAAACCGGCGCCGTTTGGTTAACGTAGGTGCCCCCCCCCCCAGCGACCGTGACTTCAGCCAAACCGCTTCCCTCGATGCCGAAAACGTTCCACGCGATTTGTTGTGAACCGCCCGTCGATGTCACGTTTACCGAGCCAATCGACGGCTGTGATCTCACGATGACGCTCCCGGCGAAACGGCCCGTTCCGTTCGTCCCATTGCCGCAAGCCGTTACATTCGCGCGAGGCAGCGTCATGCCGTTCCAGGCATAAACGGCCACACGGCCCCCGCCCCCGCCCGCGACGTCGTCCGTGCCACCGTTGGCCTGGATAAGACCCGCGCCCGCGACGTTAGGTGCCGCAATGAGAACGCTCCCGCCCGCCCCGCCGCCGCACGAACTGGCACCATCGACGCCGTTCGAGGACACTTGGCCATCCACGGTCAACGTGCCTGTCAAGTCAATCCACAAGGTTCCACCGCCCGGACCCGAGCCCCCACCGCTGCCATTTTCCGCCGGAACATATGCGGAGCCATACGGCACCGTCGATGAATTGCCGCCGACACCACCGTGGGATCCGCCTTGGCCCGCCCCCCCCCCGCCTGGTCCGGCGCCCGGTCCATAGCCCGC
>CAIXUF010000049.1 GCA_903922535.1 Candidatus Hydrogenedentota bacterium | reverse complement strand
TTGCCAAACTGATCCTCCAGACAGGGCATGAACGACGGGTCAATCTCGACACAGAGCATCCGGCCCGCCTTGCGGCACAAACGCCGCGTCAGCGCACCCAACCCGGACCCCACCTCAACGACGCTGTCCTGCGGTCCCAGCGCCGCGGCCTCGACCATGATCGCATTTATGTTGTCGTCGAGCAGCAGATTCTGCCCCAGGCCCTTCTTGAACCGTATGTTGTATTTCCGGCAAAGCTCACGCAGGGGCATGGCCTTCGGAAGCAGGTCTGCCACGGGTTCGCTGCTGTCTTCGTGTTCGGTGGTCATGAACGCCCTCACATCTGCGTCAGGGTTACGGAGAACTGCGCCTTTGCGGGGGCGGCAATGTCCAGCGAGAACGGAACGCTGTGCCGGGCGGTTCCCGCCGCCGCGTTGGCGGCCGGCGGCCGCACGGGAATGTCTATCAAGAACAGGGCGGTATCCGTGTTCATGCCGGTGGACCCGCCGAAAGAGCCCATTGCCGAGGCGATGGGAACGCCCACGGCAAAGTCGGATTCCGACACACTGAACTGGCCGGAAAGCTTCCACTTTCCCGGACCGTTGGGAACAATCGTTCCGTCAAGGTCGAAGGAGCCGCGCACGCTGAATCCGCCCCCGTCCTTCATTGGCTCAACCGTCACGCTCACATTCGGCTTCGCCGATGTGTCGATCTTAAGCGACGCGCCGGGTTGCCCGTCACGGGTCGGGACCGGAGCTTGGACCTGCGCCTGCGGCTGGGCAACAGGGGAGGGGACCGCTGGTGGGGCTTGCACGGCCGTTGGCGCGGAAGGCGGGGTCGGCTGGGGTTCGGGCGCGGAGGGAATGCATCCCGCAAGCAAAAGAACTGACGTCAGAATGGGCAATGTGCCTTTTCCACATTGAACAACCCAAGTACAGGATAGTTTCACGCTGATATAGACTCCCGAATTTGGTCAGGCGCACCCCGCTGGACCACGGATGATGAACACTATGAAATGGGCCTGTTGGCTGAAAAACGTATCGTACAACACCAGCCCTCACAAAGCAATTCCGCAGTAGATATCGTGATTGACAGTCTGGCAGGCGGGCCTTGCAAGGAGGGCATCCAAGGGGATCGGGAAGAACAGGGTGAATCACAAGGACGGGGCCGCTCCGCCCTACCAATCTCACTGAGTGAAGACAGTCCATTTTTGCAGAACATCTTCTGGCTGACCTGGCTCAAACCGCCCGAGAATGATGCGTATAGCCATAAGCCAAACAAGACAGTGTGAAGTCGAATAAGACCGTGGCACTGACGCCACTCCATACCTTTTCTGTCACAATTTCCCATCACAGACGGTGCACGACTGCTTTTCGAGTCACTTGGCGAAATCTTGGGATAATTTCCCTTTAAGAATGCCCCCTTGACTTGGTATACTCCGCCTGTTCCGAGGGACCGTGCGATGGGCTTCGCGCCGCTTCCCGTGGCGTTGAGCGGCGCATCGGGAATATCTCCGTCGGAATAGGCTAATTGGCTGTAAGTGTTTGCGTAACGGATGTTGGCTAAGATTGTCTTTGCGTTCTGAGAAATGTCCCGTTCGCTTCGCACACACCCTATATTGCGTTGAAGGAGACTGCGGGATGGGGTATGACTTGGTGACCGTCGGCGTTGTTTGCGCGGATGTGATGGTGCGTCCCGTGGACACGATTCCGCCGCGCGGCACGCTGGGACTGGTGCCCATGTTGGGCATGCATTTGGGCGGCCTGGCGGGTGTGACGGCGATTGTGTGCAGCCGACTGGGGGGCAGGTCCGCCTTTGTCGGGCGTCTCGGCCAGGACAGTTTCGGCGACTTCCTGCTGGCCAAACTCAATGAGAACGGCGTCAACACGGCAGGGGTGCACCGCGTGGACACCTGCAATTCTTCGGCCACGGTCGTGCTGATCAGCGATGACGGCGAACGCACCTTTCTCCACCACATGGGCACCAATGCGGAGACGTCGGAGGACGACATCGATTTCGAGGTCGTGCAAGCGTCCAAGGTGCTGCACTGGGGCGGTCCCGCCATCACTCCCAAGCTGGACGGCGCGCCGATGGGCAGGGCCTTTGAAAGGGCCCGCACACTCGGGGTCAAGACGAGCATGGACACCTGCTACGACGGCAAGGGTGTCTGGTTGCCGCTCATCGAGCCGTCGCTTCCGCATCTGGACATTGTCTTCTCCAGCTACGAGGAGGCCCGCAACTACACCGGCTGCGAAGAGGTGGAGGCCATTGCGGACTTCTATCTTTCCTACGGTGTGGAAATTGCGGTCATCAAGCTCGGGGCCGAGGGTATTTATGTAAAGGGCCAAGGGCAGAGTCTGCGTCTTCCGGCAGATCGG
>CAIXUF010000048.1 GCA_903922535.1 Candidatus Hydrogenedentota bacterium | reverse complement strand
GGCATGAAGTTTGTGTTGGTCAAGAGCTAAGTCCGACAGGCTGCTAGAAACGCAGGTTGAACCTGTCTTTGGCCTGCCGCGGTAGTTATTAGGCGCACGGGTTGCGCCTGTTTGGCAAAGGCATGAAGGTGCTGGCCTCTTGTCCGCCCCGAGGTGAAAACGCCGCAGACGGGCCCGGATCACGCGCCATTCTGCGGCCCGATCCGCGACGTACGTACGCAGGACACAGTCCTTGAGCACCGTCGAAGGGGCAGCCAGCCCTTGAACCTTATCTTCCAGCGTCAAAAGTTAGTGGCATTGGGCCTCTGGCCTGCCGTGGTAGCAGATAAGCCACCAGAAGAAGCAGGCCAGAGGCCGGCACCACTAGCCGTGTACCGCGTGATTGCTGATGTTTCCTACGTTCACTCTGCGATCTCGTGAATCTCGGTGCCCTCTGTGGCCTTCCCAAACATCAACGCCAAAACGTGCATCCGATCGAAAAGATTCCAACCAAGCAAAGGAGCGCAACGCATATGACCAAGCTGCAACTCTGTTCCCTTCTACTGGCGAGCGTCTCGATTCTGGGGTTCGCCGCAGACCCGGCCACGACAAACAAGCGTGCACTGGGGGCACCCGAGGAACTTACGTTCAAGTCCTCGCTGGACGGAACATTGCAGCATTACCTACAGATGCATCCGCAAGGCGTGAAGAAGACACACGACATTTTGATTGCCTTCCACGGTCACGGGTCGCTCCGCGCCCAATGCGCCACGAACTGGACCGAGTTCAATGCGGCGCGCGACTTCGCTGCAGCGCATGGGATGCTCTACGTCGCGCCGGACTACCGGGGCAACTCATGGATGGGGCCGGCGGCCGAGGCGGACATGGTCCAGCTCATCGGGGTGCTGCGTGCGCAGGACAAGACCCAGCGGATCTTCCTGACCGGGGCCTCCATGGGCGGCACCTCGGTACTCATCTTCACCGCGCTCCACCCCGATTTGATCGCCGGGGTGAGTTCGCAGAATGGCATGGCAAACATGGTGGAATTTGGTGGTTTTCAGGATGCCATTACCGCGTCCTACGGCGGCGACAAGACCACGAAGGCCGCGGAGTTCAAAAAACGCAGCCCGGAGCTGGTGCCCAGGAAATTCACCATGCCGGTGGCCCTTGCCGTGGGCGGCAAGGACACCGCAGTGCCGCCGGACAGCGTCCGCCGGCTGGCCGAAGCGCTGAAGAAGCAACACGCAAAGGTCCTGTTCATCGACCGCCCGGAAGTCGGCCACTCTACGACCTACGCAGACACCATGGAGTGCCTTGAATTTATGTTCAAATCGGCCGCCGCGGCAAAATCCGGAAACGCGGCCAAGCCCGAGAACACGGGCGAAGAAGCGGAGCAGTAGTACCGTATTCATTCTGAATTCTGACGACCCGGGTCCTTACATGATCTGGCGCACTTCCTGAGCAACCCCCGCCCGTCCTGTCGGCGGAACGATTTGGGCGCATCGCCCCGGCAACGCTCACCGGGTGCGCGCACTGGGAATCGTGGCGGTATGGAACAGGCGATATGCGCGGGGCGTGACGTGATAGTGCGCCTGAAATTGCCGGTAGAAATGCCCCAGGTTGTTGAAGCCGGCATCCAGCGCAATGTGAAGGATCTTTTCCTGCGTCGTGGCCAGGCGTGCCGCGGCTTGTTCCAGCCGCGCGCGGTTCACCAGTTCGGTGGGCGTCGTGCCAAGGTGGCGGTGTACTTCGCGGGCCACATGCTCCGGCGAGCGCCCGGCCAGCACTGCGAACTGGCGGGTGCCCTGACAGGAGTTTTCGGGGCGGGCGATCAACGCCATGGCATGCGTCAGCCAATCGGGTAGCGGCGCGCCCGCAGCGGCAACGGCATGCTGTGCAGCGAGAATCTCACGCAGCACCGACAGGAGAAACCACTCCAACTCCAACCCCGTGCAGGCCGTGCGCGCAGCGGCGCGCATGGCGGCAAAGAGCGTGCAGACGGAGGCGCTGCGCACAGGGTCAAGCTGCGTCACACAGGCCGGCGCGCGGACGGGAGGAAAACAGACGGCCATCTCCGCCGGATAACGGCGTCGCAAATCTTTAATGACCTCATTGGGGAATGCCACATTGGTCTTGGTGAACGCGCGATCCGCGATTGACGCAAACCCATGACAGTCAGAGGCACGAATGCAAACCAGTGCCCCTGCCCCCAGACGCGTACATTTACCGTTCAGACGATGATCCATTTCGCCTGACTCCAGGACGAAGATCTCGGAAAAGTCGGCGTGCCCGTGACCGTTGTTGCCGTGCATGACCACGGACTCTAAACGGGCCACATGAAAGGCGCTTCCGTCACGGACATAGCTCTTCCATTGCAGCGTTTTCATATGCACATCAATATAGCGTAATTTTTTGTCACCAGAAAGGAAGAATTGCCGACCCCCATTATGGCACGCTTGAGTCAACGCAGCGGTTCGCCTTGCGAGAGCAGCCTCTGCGTGGCAACGTCAAACATATAGCAACAGGAGCAAGATCATGCTGAATCCAGACGACGTGAAGATCATTCGCGAACTGGCCGGGCGCGTAGCACAAATCGCCGCCCTGCCCGTTCAGGAAGAGAAGCGCGCCCTCTGGCGCAAGCTGAACGCAAAGAAACCGGCGCGTCCCATGGTCATGATCGACCAGGTTTGCTGGAACGAAATGAACATCGGCGGCGAACTGACGCTGCGCTGCACGGACGCCGAATGCCGCGGGTACGAGGAGTT
>CAIXUF010000047.1 GCA_903922535.1 Candidatus Hydrogenedentota bacterium | reverse complement strand
GTGCGCTATGCCATCGAGAGCGGGCGGCCCAGCGTGACCCTGGTGCACAAGGGCAACATCATGAAGTTCACCGAGGGCGCCTTCAAAACCTGGGGCTACGAGCTCGTGCGCCGCGAGTTCGCCGGCCGGGCCATCGGCTGGGACGACTGCAACGGCAAGCCCGGCGACAAGGTCCTCGTGAAAGACTGCATTGCCGACATTTTCCTGCAGCAAATTCTCACGCGCCCCGACGAGTTCGAGGTGATCGCCACCATGAACCTCAACGGCGACTATGCCAGCGACGCGCTGGCGGCGCAGGTGGGCGGCATCGGCATCGCGCCCGGCGCGAACATCAACTATGAAACGGGCATTGCCATTTTCGAGGCGACCCACGGCACGGCGCCCAAGTACGCCGATCTCGACAAGGTCAACCCGAGCAGCCTCGTGTTGTCCGGGGTGATGATGTTCGAATACCTGGGCTGGCAGGAGGTGGCCGACGCGATCACGGCCGGCCTCACCAAGACTTTCGCCCAGAAACGGGTCACTTATGACTTTATGCGGCTAATGGAGGGTGCCACGCTGCTCAAGTGCAGTGAATTCGCCAAGGCCGTCACCGAGAACTTCTGACCCTTCCAGTCTGTTTCAGACAATCCAATCCCCCAAGCGGCGGCAAGGCGCGCGGCTTGGGGGATTTCTTTGAAGGTGTGGGGCTCCCTCTCTCTACCGCAACCGGGATGGACGCTATGGACTTGCCTTGGGGGTTGAACCGAAATGCATGTCCATCTCGTCCATCTCGTCCATGCTTGAGCGTGTCAAGCCGTTCCATTTGTTTGCGCGGTCCATCACGCTTCATTTTGTGCCATGCGCCCGCTTATGGCAAAATTGAGACAGTAGAGGTGTAATTCAGGACCAACGGAGGGTGGCAACATGCCACTGAAACGCTACGAGCTTGGCGAACCGGACGGAATGGACAGGTTTGCAGGGCTGTTCCGCTATGCCCAGGTGGGGCGCTGTGTCAACGGCGCGGCCCACGAGATCAACAACCACCTCACCGCCATGATGGCCTACGCCGATCTTGTGCAGATGGACTCGGGCATTGCCGACGAGGCCCGCCAGATGGTTGAACGGGTGATTGACGCCGCCGAGAAATGCAGCGAAATAGTCTCCTGCCTGAACGCTGTGGCCCGCCGGGACTGGGACCTGCGCAACCAGATCGACCTGAAGAAGGTTGTCAACGACGCGCTGCGCCTGCGGGAACACGCCCTGCGGCACGAGAAGATAACCGCGGAGTTTGACTGTCCCGAGGCGACGGTCCGGATGGTGGGTGACGGCCCGAAACTGCAAATGGCGCTGGTGCACCTGCTGCTCAACGCCGAAGAGGCGCTGGAGGGGGCCGAAACCAAACATTTGCGGCTGCGGCTGCACCATGAAGGCGCTCAGGCCGGCATAGAGGTGTGGAATTCCGGTCCCCCCATTGAACCGGCCGACCGTGAAACGATGTTCGAACCGTTCATGACCTCCAAGGTCGGTGTGCATCCCGGCTTTGGCCTTGCCGCCGTCCGCGCTGCGGCCGTCTATCACGGCGGCACCATTGCCTACGACCCCGACCGGGGATTTGTGCTCACGCTGCCGTTGGCGGAACAGCCCGCAGCACAGACATAATCCGGCGCGGATTGGTCCATAATACCCTGTCCATCAGACTGTCCAAAGAACGGAGAAACTCACCATGAGCCATGATTTCGGCCCGGCTCTGGGCCGTCGCGCCTTTCTCGAACTGGCTGCCCTGACGGGAGGACTGGCGGCCGGGGCCGTGACCGCCTCCGCCGCCGCGACACCCGCGGCGGTAACGAAGATGAACACGCCGGACGGGGCATATCGATACTGGATTTACGGCTGCGGCGACAAACCGGCGGAGACCGCAAAGGCGATGAAAGACCTCGGCTACCACGTCGTGGTGGGCGGTGACGCTAAGACCGTTGAGGCGGTTACCGCGGCCGGCATGGAGTCGTGGCAGTGTGGCGGTGCCTTCGGTACCGGCGAGGACGACAAGGAGAACCTTGCGCTGGACATAACCGGCACCCCGCGCGTGTGGTTCGGCTCCGGTTCGCCCAACAGCCCCGTTATTCGCGAGCGCAACCTGAAATCCTACGAACAAACGGCGGCCATTCCCGGCGTCACCGGGGTGCTGATCGACGGATGCCGCTTTGCCTCGCCCGCGTCCGGCCTGATGGCCTTCCTGACGGACTTTTCCGCGCACAGCGAGAAGAAGGCCGCCGCGCTGGGCTTTGACTTCGCGCTCATCAAGAAAGACGTCACCGCGCTCCACGGCGCGATCACGGGCTTCAAAGAGGGCATGGGCCGCTGGCCCTGGATGCAGTCGCCCGTGGGCGTGGTGGAATGGCTTACCGCCCATCCCGGCGTGCTTGACTGGCTGCGTTTCCGGCGCGTGTGCATCACCGAACACTTCCGTGACATCGCCACGATTCTGCACGGTGCGGGCAAGCGCATGGGCGTGTACATCTTCACCCCGTCCTTCGCGCCGCTGGTGGGTCAGTCCTACGCCGACCTGGCCGAGTTTGTCGATGTGTTCTGCCCGATGATCTACCGCAACTATCCCGACCGGCCCGGCATTGCCTGCCTGAATTGGGAGTTGACCATTATCCCCGAGGAACTGGGCCTGTCCGGCGCGCCGGAAGAGGAGGAGGCCCTGGGTCTCTTCCTGAGCCTGGTTGGTATGACCCAGTGTGTCACCGCGCGCAAAGTGGGGCACCTCCAGACGGCCGTGCCGCCGCAGGGGGTCGGCCACGAAACCGCCATGGCCCGCGCACTGGTGCCCGGGAAGGAACTGGCACCCATCGTTTACATCGATGACCCGCAGATGGGCGAGACAGCGGACGGTGTCCGCTGTGCGAACGCGGACGGAATCGCGTTCTTCCTGTACAAGGAGAATTGGAAGGCACTGACGGGGCCGGCGTTTACGGCGTAATTGACCGTATGATCCTGGAAACGGCAGATGGATCGACCATGGCTCACTAAGTTATGGACTCTATGGACTTTATGGACGGCATGGACGATATGGATTTAACCCAGCGGGTGATTCGGATATGTGTCCATTCTCTTCCGCAAAGTCCATGGCATTCATGGCTTTGGACGATTCTCCCAGAAGTCGACAGCCGTTTTTCGGTTGATGGTGGAAGGGGGTGCCGAGAAGCCTGACTTTCACCACACGAGCGTGTCGTTCCAGGAAGCCCGCTTTCCCGTGCCTCCCATTCTTCCTATGACTCTCATAAGTCCCATTCCCTGCCCCGCGCAATGCCGGTGCGTTCCGTTTTGCTTCGCAAAACTTCGCGCACCCTACTTTTGGGCGCCGATTGTGAAGAGGCCGATTTCGGGGCGGCAGAGGAAGCGCACCTGGGGGGCGGGAAGGGGCACCATGCCCACACCCCGGCTGGTGTATACCGTGGTCTTGCCAAGCTGGTATCGGCCGGCCTCGAAACGCTTGCCGGTCGCCGTGTCCGTGAAGATCGCCCCCCACAGGGGCAGGCGCACCTGTCCGCCATGGGTGTGGCCGCACAGGTAGAGATCCGCCCCGTGGCGGGCGGCCTCTTGGGCGAAGTCGGGATAATGGTTCATCGCGATTTTGTAGTCCGCGCCGGCCATTTCCGCGTAGACGGGTTCATGAAGACCTTTTGGATACAGCCCGGCAAGCGCGATAGTCTTGCCCTGGTGTCTGATGAACACGGTCTGGTTTTTGAGAATGGTCAGGTTGGGCGCGGCCTTTTCGAGCGTGTCCACGTCGTCATCGCCGATGCAGGCAAACACGCCCAGCGGCGCCTTGAGTTGGGCCAGCACGCAGGCAAGGGACGCGGTGTCATAATTGTTCAGTTGGTTGAGATCGCCGGTGAGCAGAATCAGGTCCGGAGCAAGCGCTTTTACGCGCTCCACCACCGATTGATTGCGCCAGGACTTGTGCGGTTCGATGTGCATGTCCGACAGGTGAAGCATGCGCAAGGGCGGATCAAAAGGTCCCTTGAGATCGATTTGGCTCAGTTGAGGCCAGTTGGGCTCGACCCCGAAGCCCCATGCAAAAACGCCCAGATAGATTATTCCGCCGAACACCATGGCCAACCGCAACCGCCGCGCAGCGGTTGGACGCCGACCGGGGTCGTGGCAGGCACGCACCCAGCCCCGCAGAAAGCAGATCGCCGGGATCGCGGGCAGGGCCGCGAAAAAGGCAAGCAGCGCAAGACCGACAAACTCGTAATACTCATCCATTGTGGGGAGATAGTACCAGCATCCACACCGCGCCCGTCAATATGTGCTTGCCCCCTGTGCAAACGCACAAATCCCCTGAAACCCATGGTGCGCGGCGATTGTCGAAAGTCTTGCATGCTGAATGGCTACGGTAATACACTGTGCGGACCGGTCGGCACGGCCGGACAACTGAAAGGATGATCAGATGGCTGAACAGACACGGCGTGATTTCGTGCGGAACACGACGATGGGCGCGGTGGCCGGTGTGGTGATGGTCGGAACGTCCAAGACTTCCTGGGCCGGCGCAAACGACAAGGTGCGGGTGGCCCAAATCGGCATCAACGGCCGGGGCAAGGACCACCTGAAGGGCATGCTGGGCCAGGACGGCGTCGAAGTGGCCACGCTGTGCGACGTGGACG
>CAIXUF010000046.1 GCA_903922535.1 Candidatus Hydrogenedentota bacterium | reverse complement strand
GCCCACCGAAGGCAGCGGTGTCGCCCACAAAGTGAACTCATAGCGGACAGGACCGTCCTGCGCCGTCAGCAGATTCACCGGCAGCCAGCCGTCCATCAGCGTTTTGGTCTGCTCCCGGCCCAGGGGAGTCAATTCCCTGCCAAAACGTATTCGGACGGATGCCTTGTCCGCCTCCTTTTCATCGGTACCGAGGGTGGTGCCGATCATGAGCCTGTTGTCCGGCGTGATCCGCGTGCCCCGCGCATAGTCCTTCAGCCCAATCACGCTCCAAGAATTGTCAAAATAGTCAAAGGGTTCTTCCGCCCATACGGGCAATCCGATGACAACAGCGGAGAAAAGCAGTCTTGACCATGCCATGATTGGACACTCCCAGTTTGCGCCCAATAATAGGGCCTTCCACGGTCCCGCGCAAACTCAGGAGCAACAAGGAACGGCTCCTTGATTCGCACGGCCAAGTCCCGGATAATAGCACTATTCTCCGGTTGCCGGTTTTCGGGCGAAGACGGAATGGGTAGCAGATCGAATGGGCGCAGCCGCCAAACAGGAAAGGAAGGGTCTCACATGTCCGACGTAATGAGTGAATACCGCAGCAAGGTCATTTCCGCGACGGACGCCGCCGCGATGGTAAAGTCCAATGACATCGTGGACTACTACGCCTTCACCGCGGAGTCTCGCTATCTCGACGCGGCCCTCGCGAAGCGGGTTGGCGAACTGGAGAACGTGACCATCCGCAGCGAGCTTCGGTTGGCGCCGCCGTTTGAGGCGCTCATGGCCGATCCCGAAGGGCGCTCCTTTGTGCTGGACTCGCTGTTTTGCGGGCCGCTGGAACTGATGGTTCCCAAGCGGCAGCGGACCTTCACACCGGCGCCGTTGTCATTCTTTGAGGCGCTGTTCCGCCGCGGAGATCTTCATTGCGACGTGGCCTCGTTCATGGTCAGCCCTCCGGACAATGAGGGGTATCTGCATTTCGCCCCCTCGCCCGCGCTTGCCAAAACGCTCGCGAAGGATTCCCGCGTGTTCTGCGCGGAGATCAACGAAACCTATTTCCCGCTCCGCGGAACAGAAGACCGCCGTATCCACCTTTCGGACGTCAAATACATCATAGAAGGCGACAACCCGCCGATGCTCGGGGTCCCCATTCCGCCCATTTCCAACGAGGATCAGAAGATCGCCGAGCACGTGCTCGGGGTGGTCCGGAACGGTTCATGCCTTCAGATCGGCTACGGCGCGGTCCCCGAGGCGGTGGCCACGCTCATCGCCGGAACGGAGCTGCGGGAACTTGGCATTCACACCGAATTCCTCAGCGACGGCATCATGCGGCTTTACAAGGCCGGCAAAATAACGGGAGCCAGGAAGACCACCGACCTCGGCAAGATCGTGTCCGGCATTGCGTTCGGGTCGTCTGAACTGTATGAGTTTGTCCGCGACTGTCCGGACCTTTACATGGCCTCGTCCACTTACTCCAACAACCCCGGGATCATCCGGGCCAACAACAATTTCGTCAGCATCAACGCCTTCCTTGAAATTGACCTGTCAGGGCAGGTGAACGCCGAGTCCATCGGAACGAACGTGCGCTCCGGGACGGGCGGCCAGCTTGACTTCATCATCGGCGCACAGCAGGCCCATAACGGCGTCGCCATCCTCTGCAGCGCCTCGACCTACACCAAGCCCGACGGAACCCGCGTCTCCCGCATACTGCCGACCCTGACTCTGGGCGCGGCCGTCACCACGCCGCGTTCCTGCGTCCATTACGTGTGCACCGAGCACGGCATGGTCAACCTTCGGGGACGCAACCTCTGGGAACGTTCCGAACTGCTGATCAGCATCGCGCACCCCGAATTCCGCGACGAATTGATCAAGCAGGCCGACGCCATGGGCGTCTGGCGCAATCGAAACCGCACCGGCAACGCCTGATCCCTTGCCATCCCGGAGTCCGTGCACACAGGAGCACATGCAGGTCGGCCGGGTTTTCCAGCCTCATGGGTTGGGCTTTTTGTGGGACCGGGAGCGATGGCAGAGGGTGGGAAAACCTGAAGCCACGCCGGTTGAACCATGCCAATATAAGAAAAATGATATTGACAAGAATCGGAACTAGGGGTAAAGTGTGAGGTGCCGGGTGAAACAGAAGTCGACAATCCTGTCGAGAAACTGACCCAGCGACAGCCCGGCGAGGCGAATCAGACCATGGGCAGGGTGCGGGGTAACAGGCAGTCGGTGTTGCAGCCTCTTCTCAGGACTCTCTTTATGTGAGAGGTCTGCCGCGCCTCAGAAGCGCGCAATTGAATGACCGGCTACGACCGACTGTAGTCGCCTGAGAAACACGACGATTCTCCAATTCCTGCTGAATCGCCGCAAGTGGGCAGTTCTTGGAAGGATCTCAGTCATGAAAAGCACCCGCCTCCTCATCTGTCTCGTTCCTGTCTTGTTGATTGCTCTCAGTCTCACGGGTTGTGCGCCGAAACGCACCCTGACCATGGCCGTCACCGGCAGCGGCACGACGGACCCTCCGGTCGGCGCCACCACCTACAAGGACAAAGACACCGTTACGCTGACAGCGATGGCGGCGTCAGGATGGACATTCGACCACTGGGAGGGGGACCTTACCGGAAGTGACAATCCGGCGACGTCCCAGATCACCGCCAACATGAACGTTACGGCAGTGTTTGTGCGGCAGCAGGTTGCGCTGACGGTCACAGCAGAGGGCAGCGGGTCTGTGGACCCGCCCGTCGGCATGCACAGATATGCCGACGGAACCCACGTAACGGTCACCGCAGATCGG
>CAIXUF010000045.1 GCA_903922535.1 Candidatus Hydrogenedentota bacterium | reverse complement strand
GTCTGGCTGATGACCAGGCCCGCCGCAACCGTGTCGCTACACTGTTGCGTCACCGTGCCGGTGGTCAGATTCGCGCCGATGAGCGCCGTACCCGCCGCCGCCTGCGTCAGGCCCACCACGTCGGGCACGGTCACTGGACACATGCCCGTGGAAACTGCCAGCGTCACGGAACTGCCAAAGGGTACCTGTTGGCCCGCCGCCGGCGTCTGGCTGATGACCAGGCCCGCCGCAACCGTGTCGCTGCACTGTTGCGTCACCGTGCCCACGGTCAGATTCGCTCCAACGAGCGCCGTACCTGCCGCCGCCTGCGTCTGGCCCACCACGTTGGGCACGGCCACAGGGCATGTGCCCGTGGAAACTGCCAGCGTCACGGAACTGCCAATGGGCACCTGCTGGCCTGCCGCCGGCGTCTGGCTGATGACCAGGCCCGCCGCAACCGTCTTGCTGCACTGTTGCGTCACCGTGCCGACGGTCAGATTCGCAGCGACGAGCGCCGTACCCGCCGCCGCCTGCGTCTCGCCAACCACATTCGGCACGATCACAACCGGAACCGTCACCGTTATGAACCCCGACATGACCTTCGTAGATGAACCGACCTGCGTCGTCACTGTCAGTGACACGTCATAAGTGCCCGCTGTCGTGTACACGTGGCTGGGACTTTGCAGTGGGCTGATCGCACTGTTGTCACCGAAGTTCCACGCCCATGATTGTATGGGCATGGACCCCGCCACCGAAGCGTCACCAAACCAGACCGTGCCGCCCAGCGCGATGGTCGTTGGGCCTCCGCTGAACGATGCGGTCGGCCCCACCGGGTTGGTTGCCACGATATAGTCGGCCTTGGTCTCGGTGCTCATGCCGAAGCTGTTCTGCACCGTCAACGACACCGTGAAGGCGCCGGCTGTGGTGTAGGTGTGGATCGGGTTCTGCGCCGTGCTGGTGCCACCGTCGCCAAACTGCCACGCCCAGTTCGTGATAGCACCGCTCCCCGGCGTTGACTGGTCGGTGAACTGGACCACAAGATTCTTCGTGCCGATCAAGGGCGTGGCGATGAACTCGGCCGTGGGACCGTCACCAGGTGTGCCGCTGGCGCCGGGGACATTGACGTACGACCCCGTTGGAACCGTGGTGGTCCACGTCTGGCCCGACAGCAGCCTGCCGACCGTGCCGGTGTTTCCGTCAATGAGTTTGGGCAGGTTGGTTCCCACGATCAGGCTGACATTGTCAATGCTGCCGACCACATTGGTGTTGCGGATGAGCACCTGGTCAAAGCCGTCAAACACCGATCCGCCGTCGCCCACGCGAAGTACGCGGAACTCAAGACCATTGTTGACGTTGAAAACCGGGCGTTCCTGCCCGCTGTTCCAGTAGCCGGACTGGCACCATCCCCGGCCGGCCGGATCGCCCACAAGATTGGGAATAACCGGCGTCTTGGTGCCAACAAACGGGTTGTTTTCCTTCAGAAGCGCATCATGCGGGCATGCGCCAAAAACGAGCGACGCAATGGCCAACGCCGGCTTGTTGGCGTTCCAGGCCGCGTCGGTCATATTGGAAATAATCGTGACGCCGCCGTTGCTGTTGGGATCGGCGCTGGCCGCATGGCCCCCCGTAACCGAGGCATTACCCGCAAGCACAACGGATCCCTGCAATTTAACCATGCCCGGAAGGCCGTAGCCGCCTCCAGCACCGGTACCGCCGATGCCACCGGTGCCACCGGCCGCGCCGCTGCCGCCCGTGCCGCCATTACCGCCGCTGCCACCGGGGCTGCCAAGTGAACCGGCGGAGGTGCCGCCGGAAGCGCCGGAAACTCCGGCCGACCCGCTGGTCGGGGCTTTCGGAGAAGTTCCGGGACCGCTGCCGCTCAGGCCGGAAGTCGGCACACCAGCGGAAACATCCAGTGCGGAGGGTGCCGTGATGCGCAACAGACCGCGCGCGGCCAGCACAAACGCGCCGCCGCCGGGCGCGCCGCCACCGCCAACACCGCCCGCACCGCCGGGAGCGCCCGTGCCGCCCGTGCCGCCTGTGCCACCGGCCGCACCGGCCACACCGCCCGACGCGGAGGAAGGCCACGTGGTTGTACTGGTGCTGGTTCCCGCCTGACCGGCCGTGCCTGCGCCGCCGCCGCCGCCACCGTAACGGTACATGCCGTACCCAAGCAACCCATCGTAGCCCGCACCGCCTGCGCCGCCACCGCCGGAGCCTCCAGAAGCGCCACCGCCACCACCACCGCCGCCACCACCGCTGCCACCTGCTCCGCCACCACCGCCACCGCCACCGCTGCCAGCCAGCAGCGTCAGCGAATTGGCAATGCCTTCCATGTTGGAATAGACGACATTCGTGCCTATGCTGCCGACTGAACCGGCCGAACCCGCGCCCGGTGCACCCGAGGCGGTGCCTGACGGCCCTGCGCCGCCCGAATTGGACCCGCCGTTGCCGCCGCCCGCCGGATAGGTGGCTACGCCGCTCTTCACGTCCGCGCCTGCGCCGCCGGCTGACTGCGCGCCGCCGGAACCGCCCGCGCCACCCACGCCACCAACCGCCTGTGCGCCGCCGGAACCGCCGACACCGCTGGTGCCATTGTTGCCGAAGCCTCGGGTGCCGGAATTGCCATCGTTTCCGGACAAACCGGAATTTCCGGCCTGACCGGCCGTGCCCGCCATGCCTGCAAGACCGGGGAATCCGTCTTCGCCGTTGCCCTGCGCCCCGCGAATGGTATCGGCCCCGCCGCCGCGGCCACCCGCGCCGCCCGCTCCGCCCAAACCGCCCGAACCGCCCACGCCACCCGCGCCGCCCGTGCCGCCCGCGCCGCCCGTGCCGCCCGCGCCG
>CAIXUF010000044.1 GCA_903922535.1 Candidatus Hydrogenedentota bacterium | reverse complement strand
CCGAAGGCGCCGGCCATGCCGCAACAGCCGGTGTCGAGCAGGACGGCGGAGGCGTTGGGCGCTTTCTCGGCAAGACTGCGCATGGCCGTGGTGTCGGTGAGCGCCTTGCTGTGGCAGTGGGCGTGGATGGCGGCGCGGGCGGGGGTGCCGTTGAATTTCAGCGCGCCGGGCTCGCGGTTGAGCAGGTCGTTGATGAACTCTTCGAAGAGGAAGGCGCGTTCGGCGACGGCGGCTGCGCCGTCGAGGTTGAGTTCACGGTAGTCCTCCTTGAACATGGAATAGCAGGAGGGTTCGAGGAAGAGGATGGGGTCGGTGCCGTTGCGCAGGAGGGTGAGGTTGGTTTGGCCGAAATCGCGCACGACATCGAGGCGGCCCATGCTGAATGCGGGGCGTCCGCAGCAGGCATGGCCTTTGGGAAGGACGACTTCGAAACCGGCGGACTCAAGCACGCGCACGGCGGCTTTGCCGATGTTGGGTTCGTAACAGTTGACGAAACAGTCATCCCACAGGATCACGCGGCCGCGCGCGATGGATTCCCGCTTTCGCGGGAATGACGGAAAGTCTTGGTGCTGACTGGATTCCCGCTTTTGCGGGAATGACGGATCATTCGTTCTTTGCACATTTTTGGACCGGCGGTTGAACCAGTGGTCGAAACGCTGTTTTGCGTAGCGCGGCAGCGGGCGCTTTTCGCTAATGCCGAGGGTGCTGCGCATGACGCGACGCAGCGGTGTCCATTCGAGCATCGCGTTGGCGACGGACGGCATGAGGCAGCCGGCCGCGCCGAGCAGGTCCACCCGGCTGAACACGCGCGCCTTCAAAGGAACCCCGTGCTTCTGCTGGCGCGCGTGGATCAGTTCGGCCTTGAGCAGCGACAGGTTCACGTTGGACGGGCATTCAGTGGCGCAGCCGCGGCAGGCGATGCAGTTGCTGAGCGCCTGTTCCAACTCGTCGGCCATGAGCGGGCCGTTCGGGCTTTGAATGCGTCCCTCCAGCACGGCGCGGATGAGATTGGCGCGGCCGCGGGTGGACATCAGCTCTTCGCCGGTGGCCTGGAAGGTCGGGCACATGACCGGCGCGTCCTTGCGGCATCCGGCGCAGCCGTTGCACTGTTCCAGGTTGCCGACGAAGGAGTGGTCCTTGGCGGCAAATTCCAGGATGGGCTCGAAGGGAAGCTTGATCTCGGCGCCGTCGCCCTGCCGCAGGTTCGTGTCCATCTTGTACCGGCCGTCATCGAGGATCTTGCCGGGGTTGAGCAGGTTCTTCGGGTCGAAGGCGGTCTTGATGCTTTGCATCAGCGAGACCATTTCGGGGCCGATGTGCCCGGCGACGAACTCGGTGTGCGCAATGCCGACGCCGTGCTCGGCGACGATGGAGCCCTTGAATTCGCTAACCAGATCGGCCACGTCCTCGCACAGCCTGCGGAACCGCCGGATGTCCGCGCCCTTGTGCATGTCCACCATGGGCCGCACATGCAGCAGGCCCGCGCCGACGTGGCCATAGAAGGACGCGTGGAATCCCTGGTTGTTTATCAGCTTTTGCAATTCGCGGGTGTACTCGGGCAGCCGCTCGGGCGGCACGCACATGTCCTCGATGCCCGCGGCGGGCTTGGCCGCGCCGGGACAGCCGGTGAGCAGGGACAGGCCCGATTTGCGCAGGTTCCAGATGAGCGCCATTTCGCGGGGGTCGGTGAAGATGCGGGTGCGCAGGCCCAGGCCGAGTTGTTCGAACAGGGGGAGCTTTTCCTTCTCGTCGTCGTAAAACTCGACGATGAGGATGGAACCGCAGGTTTTGGTGTCGAGTTCGAGCAGATCGCGGGCGGACTGGAAGGCGCGCTGCCCGCGGGTCTGGCCGAAGAGCGTGTCGTCTATGTTCTCGATGGCGGCGGGACGCAGCGGGCGGATGGCGAGTGAGGCGTCGAAGGCGTCCTGCGGGGTGTCGAAGAAGATGAGGCCGAGGCCTTTTGACTTTGGCAGGGGGACGACGCGCAGCGTGGCGGAGCAGATGAGGGCGAGCGTGCCCTCGCTGCCGCCCATGAGGGGGACAGGGTCTAGGGTCTTGGGTCTAGGGTCTGGCAGGAAGTTGCCGGGGTTTGGGAGGCATCCGGAGCCGGCGAGGACGCCGGCGCTCCCAGTGCGGAGATAGCGGTCCACGCCGTAGCCGGGCCAGCGCTTGCAGATGCGGTCGTGGTAGCGTTCGCGGATTTCTTCGGCCTTGCCGGTGATGAGCCGGTCGAGCGGTTCCATGAGTTGGGGCAGCGCGCCGGGGCACAGTTCGGTGATGGTGCCGTCGGCCATGACAACCTCGATGGACTGTACATGGCTGATGGTGGTGCCGTAGATGGGGGCGCGCGCGCCCGACGAGTCGTTGGCGATCATGCCGCCCAGGGTGGCGCGGGAACTGGTGGCCACGTCGGGACCGAAGGTCAGGCCGTGGGGCTGGAGAAAGGTGTTGAGCTGGTCGAGCACGACGCCAGCCTCGACGCGCACGGTGCGCTGTTCGGGGTCAAAGTCGCTGATCCCGCGGTTGTACCGGGAGAAATCGACGACCAGTCCGTCGCCCAACGCCGCGCCTGCCAGGCCGCTGCCCGCACCGCGGGCGGTGACGGGCACGCCCGCCGCCGCGGCCGCCGCCATGATCGCGGACGCCCCGGCCGCGCCTTTGGGAAAGGCGACCGCCGCGGGCACCAACTGGTGGAGCGACGCGTCGGTCGCAAACATCTGGCGCGTCAGGTCGTCGCAGCGGACATCCAGGCGCGTTTCCCGCGCTATCTTGCGGCACTTGTCGGTGTGCATGTCATGTTGTATCCAGGTTGTCTTGTATGAAACGCTATTTTAAAGGCCGCTGTTGGACCGGCGGTTAGCCGTTCAATCCGCGGCGGCAATGGACGAAATGGACGAAATGGACGATATGGACGATATGGACCCAGCCAGGCAGGTCCCGAATCACCCACGGCGGCAACTTGCGGCCCGGTCCTGTGGGACAGGCGTTCTCGCCTGTCGGCCCCGTGGTGTTGGCCACAGGCTGTCAGCCGGGGGCCCGTCTTCGCCAAGGGCCACGCCGAGACAAGCGGGCTGACCCACATGCTTCCGGCGGCAATTGGCTGAGCATCGTCCGGCACGGTAGAATACGCCATAAAGGTCCTCATATTCAGCCTCATGAACACGAACAGCCCATCCATACCTGAAGAAAGTCCGGACGCGCGCCTCGCGCGGCCGTCACGGCGTGTGCTGCTGGCGCTGGCCGCCGTCCTGCTGATTGGGCTGGGACTGCGCCTGTACCATCTCGGTGCCCGCGGCATGTGGTACGACGAGGGGTTCTCGCTGGGCATGGCGAGCAAGGCGCCGGACAGCCTGACGGTGTTCAATCCGTCGGTGTATGACGAGCCGCCGATGATGGGTGCTGTGGCGCTGGCGGGAGAGAAGATCGCCGATCTGGCCGGGCTTACGCGCGGGTTCTGGCCCTATGACGCGTTCGTGAAACTGCCGCAGGTTCTCTTTGCGATGCTTTCGCTGCTTTTCGCTTGGGCGGCGTTCCGACGCCTGTTTCGCCATGAAGGCGCGGCGCTGTTGGGCCTGGCGCTGTGCGCTGTCAGTCCCTTTCAGGTGTACTACGCGCAGGAACTGCGTGCCTACGCGCCATACAACTGCCTTTCGTCGGTGCTGCTATATTGTTCGCTGCGCGCCGTGGAGGAAAACCGCGTCCGCTGGTGGGCGGGCGTTGCCGCGACGATGACCCTGCTCCCGTACACGCATTTCTTTTCCGTCTGGAATATTGCCCTGTTCAACTGTTTCTTCATGGGTCTCATCGCTGCGGGCCGCCGCGATCTGTTCCGTCCGTGGATTGTGTCGCAGGTTGCCGCGTTCGTTCTGGTGCTGCCCGCGCTCCTGCAGATGCGGGATGTGAACGCCTCCTTCACGCACGTGACATACATCTACACGGTGATGCCCACGATCACCCACGGCTTCATCACCTTCAAGACCTTTCTCGCCGGGTACACGCCGCGCAGCGCGGTGTATTGGCCTCTCTTCCTGTTGGGCGCGGGCCTGTATCTGCTGGGACTTTGGCAGCTTCGCGGCCGTTGGTCCGCGCTGGTCCTGTCAGTGCTGCTGACGGTGGTGCCGATTTTCGCAAACGTTTTCGTGTGGCGCATGCGCACCTTTCCGATGTATGAGCACCGCCTGTTCATCTTCTCCGGCATGGTCGCCTGCGGTGTCATGGGGCTCGGTTTGACGGCGCTGCGGCCCCGCGCCGCGCAATGGGCCGTGGGCGCTGCGGTGTTTGCGCTCATGACGCCCTGCCTGGCGGATTTCTACCACCAGAACCTGCACCAGAGCATGGACCATCGCATGGGGGTGCGGCACAAGGTGGACGTCCGCGGCGTCGCGCAGTACATCATCGCGCACGCGCAGCCGGGAGACGTGGTGGGCCATGCCAGCCACTTCTCCCAGTTCCCGATGCGGTACTATCTCGAAGGCAAGGGGATTCCCCAAAGCACCCTTCGGCTTACCGAGGGCGAGTTGACCGGGTTTCTGACCGCGCTGCCCCGACCCGCCATGTGGGAAAATCTGGGCACACTGCCGCGCATGCTGCCCGAAGTGGCGGCGGAAGGCCGCAGAATGTGGTATGTTGAGACCTGGTGGGAGCCGTGGGAGATTCCGCCGCAGGTGCAGAACATGCGCCGCTGGCTGGAAGAGCACGGCCGTGCGATCGAAATGAGGCAGTTCGACGGAATCACAGTCACCCTTTTTGAATTGAAACACGAAGCGAAACAGCCATGAACCGAATTGTCGTGGCCATGATCGTCCTGTTCTGCGCCGGTGCCGCGCTGCTTGGCGCCGGTGCCTGGCTGGTTTTCACCCGCCCGGCGGACGGGGGCGCGGCGGAGCGGCCCGACGTGGTGCTGCTGATTCTGGACGCCCTGCGCGCGGACCGGCTGGGCATGCAGCGCAACGGCCAGCCGCTGACACCGTTTCTGGACGGGCTTGAAAAGGAATCGCTGGTCTTCACCAACGCCATCACGCAGTGCAGTTGGACGCGGCCGTCCATCGCCACCCTGTTCACCTCGCTCCACGTGGACGCCCATCAGGTCTACTATGACAGCGTCCAGAAGGACAGCGGCAAGACTTCGGCCGCCGCGCTTTCCACACAGCTTGAGACGCTGGCCGAATATCTGAAGGCCAACGGGTACCGGACGGCGGGCGTGCAGACGAACGGCAACCTCAAGCGCGAGCTGGGTTTTGCCCAGGGCTTCGACAGCTATGACTACTTTGACGACGCCCCGGCCGGTCCGATCACCGACGCCGCAATCAGGACGATCAACGCGATGGGTGACAAGGGGCCGCACTTCCTTTACGTCCACTACATTGATCCGCACCTTCCCTATGTGCCGCCCGAGTCCTACCGTACCCTGCTGGGCTGGCCGCTCAAGATTACCCCGGAAGAGACCGCCATTGTCACCGATTTCATGGGGTATTTTCAGGATTATCTCGAATTCATCACCGGCCTGAAGCCCGCGCCGGCGTACCCGCAGCTTTCCGCGGAGGGCCGCGAGGCCGTGCGGCTGCTCTATGACGGCGAGGTGCGCTACAACGATGACCAGGTGCGCCGGCTGATGGCCGAGGTGCGCCGGAAATGGCCCAAGGCGATCGTCATCGTCACGGCGGACCACGGCGAGCATCTCTGGGACCACAAGTTCCTGAGCCACGCCATGACGCTGTACGACGAGCTGACCCGGGTGCCGTTCCTGGTCAACGCCCCCGGACTGGCGCCGGGCCGCACGGACAAGCCGGTGGGCCTGGTGGACGTTATGCCGTCCATCGCGGATCGTGCGGGGATCACGCCCCGGCCCTGGTGGCAGGGCCGCTCCATTTTCGGGGACATCCCCGCGGACCGGGTGCTGTTTTCATACACGCAGGGCAATTCGCCGCGCTTCAGGATTTACCTGGAAATGGCGCAGCAGGGGCACGCTCAAACTCATCGTGAACCACAAGCGTGAAAACGCCGACGAGTTGTACGACCTGGCCGCCGACCCCCACGAACTGGTCAACATTGCCGGTCAGCATCCGGCGGAGGTCGAGAAATTCCGCAAGCTGATCAACGCCCACCGCCTGGTCAACGAGAAGGCGCGCCGCAGCGCCCAGGAACAGGTGGTCCTGGACGCGGAAACCATCGAACAGCAGAAGAAGCTGGGGTATGGGCACTGACACCGGCGGCGGCACCGTCCGCATTGGCCCGGCGGGATGGTCCTATCCGGATTGGAACGGCATCGTCTATCCGCGGGGCATGTCCAAAAGCCGGCACCCGCTGTCGCTGCTGAGCGAATGGTTCGACACGGTCGAGGTCAACAGTTCCTTCTACCGTCTGCCCGATCCGAACCATGCGGTTGCGTGGATTCATCAGATCGCGCACAACCCCCGCTTTCTGTTCACGGTCAAGCTGTGGCAGGGCTTCACACACGAGAAGGATTGGCCCGGCGACGCCGCGGTGCGCGCCTACGCCGAAGGGGTCCTGCCCTTTCTGGATGCCGGCCGTTTGGGCGCGGTGCTGGTTCAGTTTCCCTGGAGTTTCCGGCGCACACCGGAGGCGCGCCGGCGGCTGGCCCAAATCGTGGCGGCGTTCCGCGAACTGCCCATGGCTGTCGAGGTGCGCCACAGCTCCTGGGACGTGCCCGAATTCTATGCGTCGCTAAAGGACCTCGACATTGCCTTCTGCAACATTGATCAGCCGGTGCTGCATGATTGCATCCCGCCTTTGGAGAAGGTGACCGCGCGCTTTGCCTATGCGCGGCTGCACGGGCGCAACGCCGAACACTGGTTCCGCGCCGAGTCGGGCCGCAACGACCGCTACAATTACCTCTATGACAGCACCGAATTGGACGGGTGGGTCGAGCGGGTGCGGAACATGAAGAAACAGGTAAATGACCTGTTCATGATCACCAACAACCATTACCGGGGGCAGGCGGTGGTTAACGCCATTGAAATGCAGTCCGCGTTGGGCATCCTGCCGCAGGCGCCCGCGCCGTGGCTGGTGGATTACTACGCGCAACTGAAAGTGTGCAAGACGGGCGCGGGGTAGCCATCGCACCGGTTCAACACGGACGCACACGGACACACACGGACGGGCACGGACGAATCCTGCGGGTTCTGTGTGGACGTGGCTACAGAGTCAATTCGATGATGGTATCCAGTGGGTCGCGCTGCGCGGCGGGCAGAGTGATTTCGAGGTGGTCTGGCGTTTGCGCCACCTTGGCTTCGCCGCCGGTGAGGACTTTTGAGGACTGGACCTTTGCGGCGAGGGCGCCGATGCGGAGCGTTTCACCGGGCCACTGAAGAACGTGGACCCACAGCTTGCCGCCTTTGGTGGTGCATCCACCCCATTCGCCGTTGGGGATGGGGCCGCCGCGGGTGCCGTAAATGGTTTCGCCGTATTTGCGGAGCCATTCACCCATCTGGTGGAGCGCTTCAATTTGTTTGGGATCGATCTCGCCGGTGGGCATGGGGCCAACGTTGAGCAGCAGGTTGCCGTCACCGGTGACGGTTTGCACGAGCATGCGCAGGCATTCCTCGAAACTGCGGGTGCGGCCGTCGGGCCGGTAGGACCAGCCGCCGCCGTCCTTGCACTCGGTCATGGTGACGCAGGATTCCCAGGCGCGTCCGTACTGGAACTTGCCGATGCGCTGTTCGGGCGTGTCGAAATCGCCGTTGACCATCGGCACGAGTCCGGGCGCGGGCTTGTCCTCCGTCGGACGGATGAAGCGCGCGGCGCGGTCGTTGACCAGGATGCCCGGCTGCAACTGGTGGAGCATGTCGAAGAGTTCCTGGAACTTGTAGTCGCGCCAGTTGCCGGCGACGTGATCGAACCACATGACATCGACGCGGCCGTAGTTGGAGAGCAGTTCGCGCACCTGGCCGCGGTAGAAGGCGTCGTACTTGCTGTTGTCGCCGACGAGATAGTCAGGATGGGTCCAGTCGCGGGTGGAGTAGTACCAGCCGAGTTTGAGCCCTTCCTTGTGCGCGGCGTCAGAGATTTCCTTGCAGAGGTCGCGTTTGAAGGGGCCGGCCATGATGCTGTAGTCCGGGCGCAGTGCGGTGGGCCACATGGAGAAGCCGTCGTGGTGCTTGGTGATGAAGACGACATACTTCATGCCGGCGTCCTTGGCCATGCGCATCCAGGCGTCGGCGTCGAACTTTACCGGGTTGAACTGTTTGTACAGGTTGTCGTAGACCGCGGGCGGCACCACGGCCGTGTCACTGGGGTGGTCGAAAGGATGGCCCGCGCGGGACCAACTGATCTCCGTTCCGTTGACGCTGGCCGGTCCCCAGTGGAGGAAGAGGCCGAACTTCGCGTCGCGCCACCACTGCATGCGGGCGTCCTGATCCTGCGGGGTGCCGGGCACGGCCACCGATTCCGGGGCTGTGCCGTTATTGGCAACGGGGGGCTTTGGGCCGGAATCGGCGGCAGTCCCCTGGGCGCTCCTGCACCCAACCGCCATCAGAAGCGTCCCCAAAATGAGTGCGATAAACTTCTTCATGTCGTAACCTCCTGTGCTTTGTATCCCACGGCCTTGAAGAACGTATAACAAAAGACGCCGTCGTGCGCGGCGGTCCGGTACAGGTCGCGGATGCCCTGATCAAACGCGGATGGGTCAATGATACCGGACTGGAGGGCGGGTTCGCGCACGCCTTCGATCATGGCGGTGAAGGTCTTGCGCGTGAACCCGTCGATCAGTGCGGGCTTGCCGCCGTCGACATAAACCATGCGCGGGGAGACCCGGATGACGTCGTATCCCGCCCGGTGCAGGAGGGGGTAAAGCTCCCTTCCTATGAGCGCGTTGCCTCCCGCGCGTCGCTGAAGTTCCACCTGGCATTGAATGGCGCGCCGGGCGGCGTCGCTGTCGGGATGGAAATAGGCGGAGCCGTGATCGCCCTCAATGACGGTGATGGAGCCGCCGGGCCGCAGGTGTTCCTTCAGCCGGAGCAGCGCGTCCACGGGCCGGGGAAGGTGCTCCAGCACGAAGCAGACAAAGATGTGGTCAAATGCCTCGGCCCCGAAGGGCAGATTGAAGATGTCCCCCTGCTGAAAGGCCACCTTGGTGAAACCCGCCTCCTCCACCCTGCGGCGCGCTTCGGCCACGGAGCTTTCCGATATGTCGACGGAGGTGATGTGCGCGCCGGGGCTGTTGGCCGCGAGGGTGACCGTTTGCGCGCCCACGCCGCACCCGGCCTCCAGCACCCGGCTGCCAGCGGGATAAACGGTGTCGGCGTGCAGCAGGTCTGCCAGTGTGGAGGCCTGGTCCTGCAGGCGCAGATTCTCCCGATCATGATACCCGTGCACATAGGCATGACTCATGCGTGCTTCTCCCTGTCGCGTCGCTTTTGGCCCTGAGGCCAGACCGATTTTCAATCGCCAGTATATCTCACGGCACGGCATCTTGTGCTTCCGGGGTGTCCGGGTGTAGGGTTAAGGCATGGCCTCAATTTCGTTGCATATCCGCGACGGGGCAAACCGGGTCGCGCTGGAGAGGATGCTTCGCGCGGCGGGTCATGTCCTCGTCCCGGACGGCGGCGACGCCGTGATCACCGATGATCGCGTGCGCGCCGTGCGCGAGGCGCGGGAACGTCCCGCGCTGGTGCTGGCGGCCGCCGCGGATATCCCCGCGGCGGTGGACGCGATGCGCCAGGGGGTGCATGGCTACATCTCCCTGCCTATTCAGCCGGGCGAGGCCGAGTTGATGGTGGAACGCGCCCTGGGCGGTTCTTCAGTCGATTCCACGCTCCCCGTTCCGGTAAACGAGAACCTTGACCCGGTTTTCCCGCAAGCTTGGGAGCGGAATGGAGACACCGCGTTTCCTTGGTCGGGCCGCGCCAGAATGACGCAAAGTGTGACGATTGCCATCGTCAGTGCCCTGGCAATTGAATTGGCCGGTCACTTCGTTGATCAGTTATGGCATCCGCCGTTTGTGTCGAATGTTATGACCGTGCCGGCGGTTCTAATATTGAATTTGCCCGCCGTGTTGCTTATCCGATCGGTGCCGGAAAAGCCGTTTGTGCGAAACGTCCTGATTCTCGCAGGCGTCTTTCTCGTCATGACGGTCGTTCTGGACATGACGAAGGATGTCCGCGCCTTCGACAACTGGATGATCGTGGGCAACAACTCCATGGTGCGCGGCAACCTGAGATGGTTTGTCCTGGTGGGCGGAATCTTTCTGCTGTTCGCGGCGCTTTACTACGCCATTGGCGGTTTGGTGGATTCGCGGACGAACCTGCAGGCCAAACACCAGGGGCTGCTTGACGAGATGCGGCAGCGCAAACTTGCGGAAAGAAAGGCGGAGGCGGCGCGCGATTATGCAGAGAACCTCATCCACACCGCCAATGTCATTGTGATTGGGCTGGACAATGACCGGAAGCTTAAAGTGTTCAACGAGACGGCCGAACGCATCACGGGCTATACCCATGAGGAACTTCGGGAGCGCGGCTGGTTCGAAACGCTGATGCCGCCGGATCACTATCCGGGCACCAAAGAGAGACTGCTGGCCAGTGTGACGGAGGGACTCCCGAAGCACCTGGAGGGGCCGATACGGGCAAAATCGGGCGAAGACCGCCAAATCGCCTGGAGCAACAGTGAAGTGATTGAAGGCGGTCAGGTCACGGGCACAATTTCCTTCGGCCTCGACATCACGGACCGCAAACGCGAGGAGGTTGAACTGCTGCGATCCAGCAAACTCCTCACCCTGGGCGTTGTCGCGGCCGGTCTGGCGCATGAAATCGGCAATCCGCTCGCCTCCCTGTCCACCCGCCTCAATCTTATGCAGGAGAAAGATGATCCCTCGTTCTGGCGGGAGAGCGTTGATGTTTTGCAGCGGCAGATCTCCCGGATCTCGCGGATTGTCTACGGAGTCGCCCGTTTTTCGCGCCCGCCGCGCCTGGAACTGACGGCGTGCAACGTCAATGGCCTGGTGGCCGAGGCCTTGGACGTGGTTCGTTTTCATGAGCGGGCCAAGCGCTGCCAGATTGGCATGGAACTTGCGTCTGATTTACCCACGGTGACAGCGACACCCGACCAGTTGATTCAGGTTTTTCTGAATCTCGGGTTAAACGCGCTTGAGGCCATGCCGGATGGCGGGGTGCTGACGGTCAGCACGCGCATTGCCGGGGACATGGTCGGTGTGGCGTTTCGCGACACGGGAACAGGCATCACGGATGAGGCGCAAAGCAAGATGTTTAACGCATTTTACACCTCCAAGGCCGACGGGATGGGGCTGGGCCTCAATATCGCCCAATCCATCATCGCCAGCCACAAAGGCAGGATTGTTTTTGAAAACAATCCCGACGGCGGCGCCTGTTTTCACGTTTTGCTTCCCGTGACCGACACCGCATTGCCGGTGCCGGGTGATTCAAACGGAGATGTTGCGTGACAACAAAAGTCCTGCTGATAGACGACGAAGAGCTGTTCCGCGAGGACCTGGCCGGGCTTCTGCGCCGTCGGGAAATGGATTGCCGCACGGCCGCCTCAGGCGAGCAGGGACTGGCGGTTCTCGAGAACTGGGACCCGGACATAGTGCTGTGTGACATCATGATGCCGGGCATGAACGGCATCGACGCGCTTGACAGCTTGATGCGCCTGCGGCCCGATCTGCGGGTGATCATGCTCACCGCCTATGCCGATCTGCACACGGCCATCAACGCCTTCAGGAAGGGCGCCTGCGACTATGTCATGAAGCCCATCGTTTTCGAGGATGTGGTCGGCAAGATCCGGCGCCTGGCCGAACTCAAGGAACTTACGCGCGAGGTGCAGGTGCTTCGGCGGCAACTGTCGCGCAGCACGGATTCGTCGCCCATGGTCGGCCAGAGCGAGTCCCTAAAGACCACCCTGCGTCATATTGAGGAAGTCGCCGCCACCCGCAGCACGGTGCTGATTACGGGCGAATCGGGCACGGGCAAGGAGCTTGCGGCGCGGGCAATCCACGCGTTGGGTGGGACAAAAGACAGGCCGTTTGTTGCCATAAACTGTGCCGGCATACCCGAGGCGCTTCTCGAAAGCGAGCTGTTCGGCCATGTGCGCGGGGCGTTCACGGGCGCCGTGGGCGACCGCGCGGGCTACTTTGAACTGGCCGGTGACGGCACCATTCTTCTGGACGAGATCGGTGAAATGCCAATGATGCTGCAGGCCAAGCTGCTGCGCGTGCTCGAACAGAAAGAGTTCACGCCGGTCGGCGGTTCGAAGATGAAGTCCCTGGGTGCGCGCATCATTGCCGCCACCAACAAGGACCTGCGCAGGCTCTCGGAAACGGGCCAGTTTCGGACCGACCTGTATTTCCGCATCGCCGTGTTTGAGCTCACGATTCCCCCCCTGCGCGATCGCCGTTCCGACATTCCGGCGCTGGTGGAGCATCTTGTGCAGAAGCTGAACGGCGAACTGAAACGACAGTGTCTGGGGCTGACCCAGGAGGCCATGCGGTGCCTGCTGGCATACGCATGGCCCGGCAACGTGCGCGAACTGCGCAATGTCATCGAACGCGCCATGATTCTGAGCCACGGGGAATATATCACGCCGGCCGAACTGCCGGAGAACATGTCCGGTGGTTTCGACACCGCGGCCACATCCGCAGCCGCGCCCGATGACATGCGGGCAGCAGTCCGGTATTTTGAGCGCGACTTCCTGCTGCGCGTCATTGCCGAGTGCGGTGGCAACAAGGAAGAGGCCGCCCGACGCATGAACATCAACCCATCCACGCTTTATCGGAAGATGGCGGACTTCGACATTCGCGAGTCAGACAGGTCCGCCCCCTGACACGGCTGGCTTGCCGTCCCGGCACCTCTTGCAAAAATGCGAGACGCCCCTCCCCCCCTCCATTGCAATTCTGCAAGAACACAAACATTGATGAGCGCGTCTGAAGTCTTTACCCGCCCGTGAAGAGCAGCCCCGGGGATAGATTTGCGTGGCGCTTCCGCTCCGCCGGGTCATCATGGTTGTTTGCGTTTTTCTCCTTGCCGTCGCCTGTTTTGGAAGCCTCCGTTTTTTTCGAATTTCGCCTGACCAAGGGCACCCGGCGCACTGGCACGGCTCTTGCTTCTGCGTTGCCGGGTGTCGAGATTAGGCGCCTGCAACATACTGAAAAGGAGCCATTATGAAGCACAAAGGATTCACTCTCATAGAACTGCTTGTGGTGATCGCGATCATCGGCATTCTGGCGGCCATTCTGCTGCCGGCCCTTGCCCGCGCCCGCGAGGCGGCCCGCCGGTCCTCCTGTCAGAACAACCTGAAGCAGTGGGGCCTGGTGTTCAAGATGTACTCGAACGAGGCCAGGGGCAGTTTTCCGCCGATGCAGATCGGCAGCTATCCGAATGAGACCGGCGCGCTCAAGTTCTGCATTGACAGCGGTCCGAATGCGTTCACGATCTATCCGGAATACCTGACGGATCCGGCGATTGCCTTCTGCCCGTCAAAAGCCGGCCTGAGCGAGACGCTCAAGAACGCGCACGGCGCCAACGGGCAGTGGTGCCTGGGCTACAGTTCGAGCAACGGTGGCAAATGCGCGCGGGCCATTGATGAGAGCTACACCTACTGGGGCTGGATGATCGACAACAACCAGGTCACGGCCGCGCTCAGCTCCTTCACCTTTTGGGGGTTGGTCTCGGCGCTGGGCGGCAACACCACCGGAATAGACCAGACGGTCCCGGCGCTCACACAGCTTGGGGCAACGATAGACAGCACCGTCACCGATCCGACGCTCATGGGGCTGGCCCAAGGGCAGACATCCGGCGGGTTGCCTGCCGCGGACAAAGACGCCGACCTGTCTCAGACGCACCCGGGCCTGGGCAACGGCGGCGGAAACACCGTCTACCGTTTGCGCGAAGGCGTCGAGCGCTTTCTCATCACCGACATCAACAATGCGGGTTCCGCGAATGTCTCGCAGAGTTCGCTGTTTGTCATGTTCGACGAGGTGGCAACGAATGTGTCGGCCTTCAACCACATCCCCGGCGGCGCCAATGTGCTTTACATGGACGGGCACGTGGAGTTCCAGAAATACCAAAAGAACGGTGATTTGCCCACGAACGGCTCGATGGCGCAGGTGATTGGCGTGTTGACCCTGCTGTGATCGCATCATCCGGACAGGCAAAAGACTGTCCCATTCATTGACGGCCGCCGGGGTGGATTGACTCTTCCTCCCGGCGGCCTGTTCTTTGCCGGGCAAGACGTGGCCGCTGGCGGGATGATTCCCCGAAAACGCCTTTCACGGGGGCTGCCCGCCTGGAGCGGCATGGGGGCCGCGAAAGCGGGGCAGGGCAAACGCATCTAAATTCCCAGCAATTCTTCGAGAAATGCGGTGTCGAGGGCCGCGAGGATCCGTTTCTGGCGCTGTGAGACCTGTGGTCTTTCGTTTTTCTTGATGAGGTTGAGGGCGATTCTGCGCAGGGTGG
>CAIXUF010000043.1 GCA_903922535.1 Candidatus Hydrogenedentota bacterium | reverse complement strand
GCTGGTGCGGGTGTTCGGGCCGGAGGTGGCGAAGCAAATCGTGCCCTCCTTGTTGCTCTCCTTGACCGGATCGTCCTTGAGCACCTTCGCTTTCCACTTGGCGGTCACCTTCGGGTCCGCGGCAAGGCCGAACTGGACCACAAAGCCGGGCACCACGCGGAAGAAGGCCGCGCCGTCATAAAAGCCCGCGCGGACGAGGTCATAAAACTGCTGCACGCCGATGGGCGCCCAGGACTTGGTGCACTCCATGACGAAAGTGCCGTTGGTGCACTCAAACTGGATGCGGAACGTGTCGGGGGCTACTGCGGGCCATTCCATGGGCTTGTTCTCCGTGGGGTTTGCCGGGGCCGGGGCCGCAGTCGGTGCGGGGGCCGCAGGCGGGGTTTGCGGTTTTGCTGCTTCGGGAGCGGGTGCGGGCGTCGGGGCGGGCTGGGCCTGGGCGAGCTGCGTGTCGGCCTGCTTGCTCTTGGCAATTTCCTGATCCGCCCGGTCCAGCGCCTGTTTCGCCTTGTCCTGGAGCTTGAGTTCGCTCGCCGTGAGCACGGACGGGCGCAGGAACACATTAAACACGGTGACACCCGCAAGAATCACCACCACCAAAATCCATTTCACCAGTTTGGTCTTCATCACATACATTCTCCGTTAATGGGCGTCGCGCCCGTTTCCCTAGGCTTCTGGCAGGATCATACCCCATTTGGTGGTATGGTTGGCAATCGCGCGATCATTTTTAAACCGGTCCGGCCCCGCAAGAGTGCTTGTGCCGGCTGTTTTCCAATTCCCCCGCCTTCCGGGTATGATGAAGCCCTACCAACGGAAGGAATCCGGCCATGCATGCGACCCGACGGATACTCTGTGTTGCCGCACTGCTTTCTCTTGTGCTGTCCTGCCCGGTGGGGGCTGCCGCTTGGCCTTCGGAACCGGGTATTGCGTGCCCGGCGGACGCTTCGCCGCTGGTGCAGTTTGCGGCGCGGGAACTGCGGCATTATGTCTATCTGCGCACCGGCTCGCTGTTGGCGATCACCAACGATATCGGCGCGGGGGCGCCCATCATCCTTTCCGTGAAGGGCGCGGGGCTGTTGCCCGGTGACGGGGAAATTCAAAAAGACGGCGCCGCGCTGGGGCCGCAGGAATACCTGCTGCACACCGTGGTGGACCGGGGGGTGTTCCTCGTGGGCGGCAGTGACACGGCCGTTCTGTACGCCGCATACCGCTTTGCCGAGCATCTGGGGGTGCGTTTCTATCTCCATGGCGACGTGATTCCCGACGAGAAGGTCCCCTTCGTCTTTCCGATCATCAATGAGACGCGCAAGCCGCTGTTTGAACTGCGCGGCATCCAGCCCTTCCATGACTTTCCCGAAGGCCCGGACTGGTGGAATCTGGATAGCTATCACGCGGTCATCGGGCAGTTGCCCAAGATGGGCATGAATTTCATCGGCCTGCACACCTACCCTCTGTCGGAACCGACCGTGTGGGTGGGGGAGAAGGGGGACGTCAACGACGACGGCACCGTCAAGCGCGCCTATCCGACGCAGTATTTCAACACGGCCCAGAATTCCGGCTGGGGCTACAAATCCAAAAAGACCGGCGACTTCGCCTGCGGTGCGTCGCAACTATTCGAGGGCGACACGTTCGGCGCTGATTTCCTGAAGGACTTCACCCCCGCGCCCATGACGCCGGAACAGTGCAACGCGGTGTTCAACCGGACCGGCGGGGTGTTCCACGATGCTTTCTCGCTGGCCCGCACGCTGGGGGTCAAGACCTGTATCGGCACGGAAACGCCCCTGCACATTCCGCCGTACATCCTGGAGAAGTCGGTGTCCCCGGATGCATCCGTACAGGCCGTGGGCGGCCAGAACGCCAGCTACGCCGGGAGTCCCATTGAAGACACCGACGACGACCCGCTCTACCAGTCCGTCCGTTACAACCTGGATGCCTACCGTTTCAAGCTGCCGAACGGCAGTTACAAGGTCACGCTGAAATTCGCCGAAGTCGCCTATGACAAGCCGGGTGTGCGGGTATTCGACGTGTCGATGCAGGGCAAGAAGGTTATCGAGAAACTCGATATCTTCGCCAAGGTCGGCAAGAACAGGGCCTATGATGTCGAACTGCCCGATGTGGTCGTGGCGGACGGCACGCTTAACATCGAGTTTGGCAAGGTGGTTGAACTGCCCGCCATCGCGGCCATCGCGGTGGAGGGTAGCGGCGCGACCATCAAGGTCAACTGCGGCGGAGACACCTACAAGGACTATATGGCCGACCTCGGCATTGCGCCCGACCCGGCCACCATACGCGCGGCCTACGAAGGCGTGTTCACCCGCATACAGAAGACGCACCCGCTCGACTATTACTGGTTCTGGACGCCTGAGGGCTGGACGTGGAGCGGCACCAACGAGGGCGAGGTCACCCGCACCATCGACGACGTGCTGGCCGCGCACGATGCGCTCAAGAGCACCGGCGCGCCCTTCCAACTGGCCACCTGCGGCTGGGTGCTGGGGCCGCAGTTTGACCGCGCGCTCATGGACAACAAGCTGCCCAAGGACGTTTCGATGAGCTGCATCAACCGCGACCTGGGCTTCGAGCCGGTGGATGAGGGCTTCAAGAAGGTGGATGGTCGGGGCAAATGGGCCATTCCCTGGGTCGAGGACGACCCCGCCATGTCCATCCCGCAGTTCTGGGCCAGGCGCATGCGCCGCGACGCGCAGACCGCACTGGAATACGGCTGCAACGGGCTCATGGGCATTTTCTGGCGCACCCGCGTCATCGCGCCCACGCTGGCCTCCCTGGCCAAGGCAGGCTGGGACCAGCAGTGGCCTGCAGCCGTCCCGCCCGCGGGCTCCTACCGTGTGCGCGATGCCCGTGCGGGATTTCCCATCACCACGCTCTACACGGACGATGACATCGAGGGCACCAAAGAGGCCCCCGTCTACCAGACTTGCCGTATAGACGCCAAGCGCTATTCCATCGCCGTGCCCGACGGCACGTATAAGGTCACACTCTGTTTCTGCGATCCGGTTCACTCCGAGAAGGGGAAACGGGTTTTCGATGTGGCAATTCAGGGGAATGTCTGCCTTCCCCGCTTCGACATTTATTCCGAGGCGGGCGGTGCCCGGCGGGCTGTAGACAAAGGCTTTGAGCCCATTGAAACGAAAGACGGCCGCATCGAGATTACTTTTGAGAAGAAGGTGGACTGGCCCTGCATCTCGGC
>CAIXUF010000042.1 GCA_903922535.1 Candidatus Hydrogenedentota bacterium | reverse complement strand
CTGGCCAATCCACTGCGTGTCCACACCGTTGTCATTCAGGAGGATCGCCAGGTTGCCCGTCACGCCCGTCTGGTCCCACGTGATGGCCTGCGACGAGCCCTGCGTCCAAAGCTCCCCGCCGTTCGGCGAGGTCACCGCAAGGGACGCCGTTGAGCCCGTGACCGTGAACGTGGCGTCGCTCATGTCCTCGATCGCGTTGTTGTCCACGGAAATCACGTCAATCTTGTACGCGCCGCCCACAGGCACCCACGCCGGAACCGTCCAGGACATCTGACCCGCAGAGGCCAAAGCCGCGCCAAGCCACTCGGTGTCCACGCCGTTGCTGTTCAGGTAGACGGCCACCTGGCCCGTCACGCCCGTCTGGTTCCACGTGATCAGGTGCGTGTCGCCCTGCGCCCAGGACTCGCCGCCGTTCGGCGAGGTAACCTTGATCGGGGGCGTTCCACGCACAACGCTGAACGCCGTGTCGCTGAAGTCGTCAACCGCGTTGTTGTCCCCGGAAATCACATAGATCCTGTAGGCGCCGCCCGCCGACAGCGACGCGGGAACCGTCCAGGCCATGTGCCCGTCCGCGGCCAGCGGCTTTCCAATCCACATCAGGTCCGACCCGTTCGCCAGGAACACGGCCAGCGAGCCCGTCACACCGCTCTCGTTCCACGTGATGTTCTGCGACGAACCCTGCGCCCACGACTCCCCGCCGTTCGGGGAGGTGATCGTGATCGAGGACAAGGCGCCTGCGGACTCGATCGTGAACGTGCCGTCGCTCAGGTCCGCATAGCGGTTGTTGTCGCCGTATATGATATGGACCCTGTACGCGCTGCCCGGCACCTGGCCCATCGGAACCGTCCAGGACACTCCGCCGTCCTGCGCCGGGGCCGCGCCAACCCAGAGCACGTCGGTGCCGTTCACGGCCAGAAGCACCGCCACGGCACCCGTCAGGTCCGCCCGCGCGTTCCACGTGATGTGCTGCGGCTGGCCCTCCACCCAGGTCTCGCCGCCGTTCGGCGAAGTCAGCGTCAGCGGGGGCGCCATAATCGTGAACACATCGTCGCTCAGATCCTCTATCGAGTTGTCGTCGCCTGAGATAATATGGACCCTGTACTGCGTGCCCGGCGTCACCGATGCGGGAACCGTGTAGGCCAGCGTTCCGGCCGAGGCCGCCACCGCGCCCACCCAGACCGTGTCCGCGCCGGCCGCGTTCAGCAGGATGGCCACCGCGCCGGTCACGCCAACCGTGTTCCACGTGATGTTCTGGGTTTCGCCCTGAATCCATAGTTCGCCGCCGTTCGGAGAGGTCACCGTCAGCGGAAGCACCGCAGCCGGCACGATCGTGAACGTCGCATCACTCCAGTCCTCAACCGCGTTGTTGTCCGCGGAGATCAGGTGGGCCTTGTACCCGCTGCCCACCGGCACCCAGCCGGGAATCGTCCACGACACCTGGCCGACCGCGGCCAAAGCCGTTCCGACCCACACGGTGTCGTTGCCGTTCACGCTCAGCATGACCGCAAGGGCGCCGGTCACGCCAACCTGGCTCCACGTGATGGTCTGCGTGTCGCGCAGCCGCCAGGTCTCGCCGCCGTTCGGCGAGGTGACGGTAAGGCTCACGCACGGACCGCTGGCCACCACCAGGTTCACCGAGCTGCCGAGCAGCGCCGTGCCGCCCGACGGCGTCTGGCTGATGACATCACCCTCCGCAACCGTGTCGCTGCACGCCGTCGTGACAGTACCGACCGTAAGTTTGGCCGCAAGTATTGCGGCTTCCGCCGCAGCCTGCGCCATGCCGCCCACATTGGGAACGGGGATCGGGCACGTGCCGATGTCGTTTACCACCAAACGAACCGCGGTCTTTGGCGGCACTTCATCATTCGCGGCCGGATCCTGCCAGAGGACCAAACCTGCCGCATGGTTGGCGCTGCAGGTCGTCGTCACCGAGCCGACCATCAGATCAGCCGCAACCACCGCGGCTTCCGCCGCAGCCTCCGTCATGCCGACCACATCCGGAACCGGCACCGTGCACCTCCCGCCGTTTGACACTACCAAGTCAACCGCGCTGCCAAACGGCGCCGATCCGCCCGACGGGGTCTGGCTGATCACGACGCCCGCGGCAACCGTGTTGCTGCACGTCGTTGTCACCGCGCCCACGGTCAGGTCGGCCGCAAGCACGGCGGCCTCCGCCGCAGCCTGTGCCAGGCCGGTCACGTCGGGAACCGGCACACTGCTGCATGGGCCGGACGAAACCACCAGGTCAACCAGGCTGCCGTACGGCACCACAGCAAAGCCCGGATACTGGTGGATCACAATGCCCGCCACGTCGAAGTTGCTGCACGCCGTTGTGACCGAGAAGACGAGGCCTTCTCGAGTCAGCTCATCCTCGGCCCGAGACAGGGGAACTCCGACCCAATCAATAACCGCCACCTCGCACTGGCCCGGCAGCACGGTCAGCGTGACCACGCTGTCAGCCGTGTTGCCCGCGGCGTCGGTCGCCGTCACGGTGACGCTCGTGACGCCCAGATAAATATCGGTGTCCGCAGCCGGAGACTGGGTCAGCGTCACCAAGCCGCCACAGGCGTCCTCAGCCACGACGCCTGCCGTAAGGTCGGGCATTGGAGTAAAGCATCCATATCGATAACCAAGGGTCACGGTCACGTTCGAGGGCGGCGTGGTGAAGATCGGCGGGGTGGTGTCTACCGGGCACGTCGGCGCCTCGTAGGCGCCCATGTCAACGCCGGCGCCCTGGGGACGCGCAACCCCCGCAATGTCCGTGGCGGGCGCATTGGCCGAAGTTCCCGTGTCAATGCATGGCGAGCCCGCCTGAAGCTGCAGGGAGCCGCCGCCGGCATCCATGAACAACGGGTCCGCATTGATGTTTCCCGCTCCGGAGTATCCGCCCTGCACATCCGAATACGTGACCGTAGGCCAGCCGTACGCGCCATTCGCGCCGACCTGACAGGGCGTGTTGTTCCAGAATATGCAATTCTCGACAATTCCGGGACCGCTAAGCGCTCCGCCGTCCGCCTTGGCGCAGGAATTGCCGACAAAGGTGCAGTTCGTGACTGTGGTTGACGACGAATGCGCCCGTATCGCGCTCCCGCCCAGGTTCGGATCATTGGACCTGTTGCCGGTGAACAGGCAGTTTCTCACCGTGAGCGGCACCCCCGGCTGCACTTGAATGCTGCCCGTCGCGCCGGTGACCGAGCCTGCGGTGTTGTTCGAGAACACGCAGCAGTCCACCGTTGCGCTGCCGGCCCACATGAACAGTCCGGCACCGCCGTAGTTCGCCGTGTTTTGCGTGACAATGCAGTTTGCCACGGTCAATCCGGTTTGGTTGTTGAGTATTCCGCCGGCATAGTTGTGCGTGCCGCCTCCGTCGGCCACGCCGTCACGGATGGTGAACCCGTCAATGGTGCAATTCGTTGCGGAGAGCACCGTAATGGTGTGCCGGGCCGGAACCGCCGCCCCCCTGCCGTTTGCGCCGCTGATAATGGTGGCGTTGGCCGTCCAATTCCTCTGGCTGCGCATCCATTCCGTTCCCGCAAACCCGCCGTAGAGCCCAACCCCCGACTTCATCACCACCGAGCCGTATGCGTCCGATGTCCGCTGCTCGTTGTAGGTGCCCCTCTTCACCCAGACTTCCTCGCCGGAATTGGCGGCGTTGACGCCCGCCTGAATGGTCTTCTTGGCGTTCGCCCAAGTCAGACGCCCGTCGCCTGAATCATCGGGCTGGTCCGCATCCACAAACACCACCCCCGTCACGGACGCGCTCTCCACGTTCACCAGCCGGACAACCTGAACAGCGCTGTTTCCATTGTGGTCCCGGGCGTCGTACGTCACGGTGTAGAAGCCCACCACGGCGGTGTTCACCGTGTTGCCCCCGACGGTCACGGGCACACTGCCCGCGCAGTTGTCCATGGCCGTCGCGCCCGGTTCGGCGTAGGTGCCGCCCACCTCAATGGACATCGCAGCAGCGCCGCTCAGGGTGATCGCTGGTGATGTCGTGTCGGCTATTGTGAGCGTCGCCGTGCAGGTGGCGAAGTTGCCCGCGTCATCGGCCACGGTCAGGGTTACTGTGGTGTCGCCCAGGCCAACACTTGTGCCCGCCGCCGGGAACTGGGTCACGGTCGGGCTGGGGTCGACGTTGTCGGTTGCGACGACGCCCGCAGTGAAGTCAGGCACGATGGCCTGGCAGGAGGCATCGGCCGGAACCGTTGCATTTGCGGCGCAGACGGTGATGACCGGCGGTGCCGTGTCTGGAATGCCCTGTGTCGCCTCGTAGGCGCCCATGTCGATACCAGCGCCCTGCGGCCGCAAACCCCCCTGAATATCCGTGGCGGGCGCATTGGCCGAAGTGCCCGTGTCAATGCAGGGCGAACCCGCCTGAAGCTGCATGGACTCGCCGCCGGCATCAAACAACGGGTCTGCATCTATATTTCCCACTCCAGAGTATCCGCCTTCCACGTCGGAGTAGGAGACTGCCGGCAATGATCCGTCATAGGGATTGGCGCAAATCTCATTTGGTGCGTTGTTCCACATGATGCTGTTCGTCACCGAACATGCGCCAGCCAGGGCGCCACCGCCGCCGGTGTACGCCGATGTGTTTCCAACGAAGGTGCAGTTTGTTATCGTCGTGGTTGACGGGTTGTGGGGCCGGATGGCACCGCCGCCACCATAGCTGTTCGATGTCGCCGCGTTGTCCAGGAACAGGCAGTTGGTGGCCGTCAGCGTGGCATAGGGCTGGTTCTGAATTGCGCCGCCGTCCCCGGCCGCGTTGTTCCTGAAGATGCAGGCATCGACTGTCATGCTGCCGCCCTCGTTGAACAGCGCGCCGCCCCCGTAAGAGGCGGTGTTGTCCGTGAAGACGCAGTTGGACACAACCACACCCGCGTTGTACAGGTTTATGAGTCCGCCTGCATAAACCTCGTACATGTTTCCAGTGGCGGCGCCGCCGGTGACGGTGAAACCATCGAGCGTGGCATTCTCAGCGGCCAATATCGTGTGGTAGGCGGCGATGAACGCGCCACGGCCGTTCACGCCGCTGATAACAGTGGCGTTGACCGCCCAATTCCGCTGGCTGCGGTTCGTTTCAGATCCCGCAAACCCTCCGTAGAGCCCGACTTCCGGCCGCATCACGAGCGAACCGTTTTGGTCCGCCGTGCGCTGCTCAGCATAGAGCCCCTTCTTCACCCAAACTTCATCGCCAACCGTGGCAGAATCAATGCCCGCCTGGATGGTCTTCTTGGCCGTTGACCAGGACAGGCCGTCGCCTGAGTCATCGGGCCGGTCCGCGTCGACATACACCGCCGCGGGCGCGGCCGAGCCCCCGACGATGACGGTCCGCATGGTCTGCGCCCTGTTGCCGTTGCCGTCGTCCACGGTGTAGGTCACGGTGTAGGTGCCGGGCACCGCCGTGTCCACGGTGTCCCCGCCCACCGAAACGTTCAGGTCGGCCGCACAGTTGTCCGAAGCCATGGCGCCCTGCTCGGTGTACGTGCCGCCGGGCGGCAGCGCGACTTGGGCGCGGCCAATCATCGTGATCACCGGGGGCGTGGTGTCCACCAAATACACGAGCCGCGCGGCTTGGCCGAGGTTGCCGTTGCCGTCGGTCGCGCTGTATTCCACCGCGTAGGTGCCCAGGACAGTCGTGTCCACCGCACCGCACACCATCGTCGTCCCGAACGCGCAGTTGTCCGTCACGTCCACGCCATGTTCGGGGTATTCGCCGCCGCACTCTACGGTCAATGCCGCACTGCCAATCAGGGTGATCCGCGGCGCTGTCGCATCGACGATGGTCAGGTTCACGAAACTGCCGGGGGCAAGAGCGGTCTGGGGCGGCGGGTCCTGGCCAAGCACTGTTCCGGGATCCGCAGCAACGCCGCACACTTCGGTCACTGTTCCAACAGCCAGCCCTGCGGCGAGGATTGCCGACACCGCATCCGCCTGGCTCAGCCCGGTCAGCGATGGGAATACCACCCTGTAGGAGCCGTTCACCACCCGCGCTTCATTGTCGCCGATCATGAAGGAAACAGGCGGTGGTGTGCCCCAGTTCGGGATATCCTGGAAGGTGACCGTGTGGCCGCCCACAGGCACATCGGCAGCCGTGTGGTCGCCGGGCCACCACGGGCCGTCGTCAAGTTTCCACAGGGCGCCCTGGGCAAGTGCCGCGGCGGGCGTAATGGCGGCCTGCACGGTGCCGTTGCGCAGCCAGCCGGCGGGAACCACCTGAACGACGCGGGACATTTGCACGGCCATCACACCGCGTGAGTTCTCCACGTTGTACACGACCAGGTAGGACCCGACCGTGTTGGTGTCGACCGGACTGTAGATGTCAATGGCCGCAGACAGGTCGCCGTCGACGCTGTCGGTGGCCGTGGCCCCCTCCTCAATGTAGCGGCCGCCCACCTGGACATAGACTATCGGATCGCCGTTGAGGGTGATCACCGGACGCTCCGGCGGCGCGCCGAATTCGAGCGTGTAGACCAAGTCACCACCTTCGGCGGCCGGCTGGTAGTCAAACAGACGCACCAGCGCCTCCAGCCTTTCAGGCTCACCCACCAGGCGGACAATCCGGCGGGTCTGCCAGGCATTGGGTCCGACGAGGATCTGCCTGCCATCCGCCCTGCGCACCGACGTCACGTTCAAACTTCCGCCGGTCGGATCGTCGAACTGCGCGTAGAACCAGCCTGACGGCGCAGGTACGGTGACCGTTATTCCGCCCTCTGTGTTCACCACGATGCCGGTGTTGACACCCGAAACGGGCAGTGACTGACCATCGCTCGTGTACAGGCGGTCAGGCATCTTGTCGTCGTCGGAGATCGG
>CAIXUF010000041.1 GCA_903922535.1 Candidatus Hydrogenedentota bacterium | reverse complement strand
TTGTGGAGCCGCAACGGCAAGCGAACCTTGCTGGACAAAATGGCCGGGCTCTTCTCGAGGTGGCATGAATGAATTCTATCTACGGCATAGGCTAAACCTGCACCGTCCAGTAAGTTGCTCGTGAGTGCCTTGTTCCGAGGGAGTATATCATGTTGAGGCATTCATGCGGCGAGCCTCTGCGCTTGGTTTTTGGATAGGTCGAGCCGTTGCTGGATGAATTTCGCGATGTCAGGCGCTGGTGAGCTATCGGCGAGAAAATGGGGCAGGGCGTTTCGCAGGGCGATGGCGACGACGGCTTCGGAGGGGCAAATGCCGGGTCGTATGGTGCGGAACCAGGAGCCGAAGGACGCCCATACGAGGTGGGGAACCGTGGTGGCCAAAGCGAGCATGATGCCTTGGGCAATGAGTCCGAGTTGGATGAATCGGTGGTAGGCGTCGAGCTTTCTTCGGACGGCGTCGCGATACTCGGACGATTTGCGGTGAAGGTACTGGTTGCGGCCCTTTCGAGTGATGGGGGTCATGGCGGTCATCCAGAAGTGGTAGAGGAAGGCGCCGACGACGCGCAGGGCGCTCTTGAAGCTCACTTCGATCTTGAAGCGGTAGCCGTACAGGCGCATGACGTCGATGGGCGCCATGTGCAAGTCGGTGGTCATGAGGATGAGTCGTCCGCGGGTAGGATGAAGCACGGCGACAAACCGGACGAGGATGCCTACGGGCCTCCATAACAGGTCGGCGGTCGACACGCCGAGTTGGACGCCCGACTCGCCGTAGACGGGGCTTTCGAGTGTTTGCGTGGCACTGGCGTTGTCGAACAGGGTCTTGAGGCAAATCTTCTCCCCATACAGTTTGGGCCGTCCGCGCTTGCGGCGTTCGGGGGCCGGGGCGGGAAAGTAGCCGACGGCATTGTTGCGCACGCGGGTGACCAAATGCTGTCCCGCCTCCAGCAGCGGCAGGGCTATCTTGCGCGAGGCATAGTAGGCGTCGCCCACGAAGTAATAGGAGAGGGCATCGAGGGTCAATGCGTCCAACAGCAGCACCATTTTGTCCAAGAGCGTGCGGTGGTCGCGATTGGAGTAGACGACGCCTTCGTGGATGCGGGCCGCGAGCGGGATGGCGACGACGCTCAGGATTCCCTGGGCCAGGATGCCCACCGCCTGGCACGAATGGCCCAGGATGTATTCAGGTTTGGTGTTGGATTCGGACTGCTGATGCAGGCGCTTGACGCCCGGCATCTTCTTGCCGGCTTTGCCCACCTTGAGTCCGTCGCCTACCAGCACCAGCCGTCCGTTGCAGCGTACCAGCCCCGGATGGAGGTTCACCACCAGCGCCGCCCACAGACGCGTAAGGGTCTGCACATCCAGCGCGGGGCTGTGGAAGAAGTCCAGGAGCCGGTCGTAGCACACCGCCTCCAGTCCCAGCGCCCGCACGAAACTTGTGACGCCCCACAAGTCCTCGCGCACGCAGAACCCCGCGAGCGCCACACCCATCCATAGAAACGTCCTATACCGCGCGCACGCGCCGCGCAACGGTGCGCACCATCGCCACCATTCCATCCATAGCCGCATCCGGGAAACCCTCCTTTTGAGCTTGACATCGCCGCGGGCAACATGTATCATGATAATGATACATTTGAAATGGCATAATGTTACAAACATCGCGAAAGGAGATGGTTCCCATGGATAAGGCCGCGCAGACGGAGCGCCGGATTGAAAAGATCAAGAAGGCCTTGGCGGACTTGGGCGACATGCGTCCGGGTTCCCTGTCCACCCAGACCCGAAGCTGGGGAGGTCAATATGGCCAGTTAAGCTATACCCACCTTGGAAAGGGCCACACCGAATACGTGCCCCCCGAACGCGTCAAAGACGTCAAACGGCAGATCGACAATTACCGAAAGTTCAAGGACCTCACTCAGGAATGGGTGACTTTGGCCATCGAACTGTGTAAACTCAACACAACTCAGAAAGACCAAGAGTAGCCCGAGAACACGGTACTCTCAAGATGCTTAAGTAAGGTTCCCGGTTTTGTTAGCGCTCGCCCGCGCAACTGGTGTTTTTGCCGAGACGGGCGCAGTAGTCGGTC
>CAIXUF010000040.1 GCA_903922535.1 Candidatus Hydrogenedentota bacterium | reverse complement strand
GCTTCGAATTCAAGCCGTATGCCGAGCGCCGCCAGATCGGAAAAAACGGTTCTGGATGAACTCTTGATAGTTTTCATTTATATTTCTGGTGTCGGAAAAAGTTCACACCGGCACCTGCCCACAAAGTTGCTTGGCATGATTTCTCTCTCCACCATTTGGTGGCAAGCGGCTTAATCTACTCCTCGGCCTGCACACAGCCATATTTTCGATAGGGTTCACTCTTGGAGAATCTCAAAAAGTAAGATGCCCGCCAATCGCCCGAACGGGCGAGAAACAGGCAGTTGACGGAACGTCGCCAACCGCCGTTAATGTCCGCATGACGAGTGAACCTGCTTCCGTTTTTCCTCCAAACTGTTCTTTCCTGAATTCATGGAACTTATTGTTTTTCGCTATTCTGCTTTTGGCTCTCAAACCCTTCCTTACCGATGCCCAATCCGTAGCGCCTCGCTCGAACCAATATGAGGCCCTGCAAAACGTCTCGCCACCGGATGGAACACATGGAGTGTTCAGAGCGTTGCCACGCGTGTGCTCCTCCCCGCCGGACTGATTAGTCTCTATATAGCTGATTGTGAGACCCTGGCAGAAATAGCCGCCATCCTCCAAAAGTCCTCCGAAGAAAAAAAACTCCGCGAACGCGCCGCGCTCGCCACCCTTTGGGACGAACCTTCCGGCATTTTCCTCAACAAATACTTGCGTTCCGGGCGTTTGAGCCGCCGCATATCTCCCACCAACTTCTACCCACTCCTCGCCCGCACCGCCACACCGGAACAAGCTCTCCGGATGGTCAACAAGCACCTGTTGAACACCGCCGAGTTTTGGGGCGAGTGGGTCATTACCGCCACCCCTCGCAACGATTCGGCATTTTCAGAGCAAACTATTGGCGTGGTCGCATCTGGGGTCCCATGAATTACCTTGTCTACCTTGGTCTGCGCAATTACGACCTGCCTCAAGTGCGTGCCAGTCTTGCCCGCAAATCCCTCGATCTCTTCGAGCGCGAATGTACCTTGAAACACCATGTTCACGAGAATTACAACGCAATTACCGGCTCCGGGATGTCAGCTCCAGCGACCGTTTCTATCACTGGGGTGCTCTTCTGGCTCTGACGAGAGCTTTCGGGAAGAAACCAATAAGCCTTCCCCAACCGATTCATGAAATAGCCACAGAAAACGATTCAGTGGTTGAGCTGGTTCCACATTTATTTGTGCTGGATACGTTACTTTCTGTCAAGGTGTCCAGAGCGTGCGGAAGTAACCCTGTCCGGCCGGGGCAGGTGTTACGATGTAGGGGCTGTTGGGCGTTGGCGTATTCGTCGTCCAAGGACCCGCGAGGTTAGTGGCGCTCAAAAGATAGGTCGTCCCGCCGTTCACCGAGGTGGGCCAGCTTATTAACAGGTTTTTTCCGTCCGGATAAGCCTGCAAGCTCGGTGCCCCAGTCGCAACGCGCTGTAGTTTAAGATTGTCAATCATCAGCATGTTGTTTGTCTGGTAGGGCCAGATCGCCGCGTTGGCCGCGTCTTGCACCTGGCAGAAAAACAGGACGTTGGTTACCGCGTAGTTGGTCGCAAAGCCCGCCACCGTTGCCGTCCCAGCGCTATTGACCGGCAACGAGCCTAGCGGATAACTTTGGGTAACCCAGTTGGAACCAGCCGCAAAGTTCGCATCTAGTTTCAATACGCCGCCGCCAGCGGTCTGCAGGCCAATAATCAGATCCTCTGTAGTAGATGCAGTTTGGCCCGCTGCGCGCGAGTCGAAAGTAAGCTGATAGTTGTTTAGATTGCCCGTGTCAAATAGTGAATAGTTGACCTGCCCCCCCTGGATACTGCTGCCCCCGCCCGCATAAGCGGGCGGGTTGGCTTGCAGCGGCGTGGTGTCAAATACGGTGATCCAGGCGTTGCTTCCGCCCACCCCATACCCGGCCGCCGCCGCCGAATAACTTATATTTAGATTCGCGGCGTTTCCCGAATAGACATAGCTTCCCGCCGGCAAGGCCGGCTGGTCGTCAAAATTCCACCCCAAAATGCCATAGGCATATTGCGGTACAAGACCGCCGACATTCGTGAAACTCAACCAGTTGAGATTCTCGCCGCCCACTATGACACTGACCTGCAAGACCTGGCTGCCCGCCAAAAGCGGGACGTTGGTAACCGTCACGGTCGTCCAGTTTTGCCACCCGCCGGTGTTGGGGACGGACACCGTCGCCAGCACGTTGGTGCCGCTGAAAAGCTGCAATTGGCCGCCGCTGTTCGGGCTGGCCACGCGGAATCCCAGATTGTAGTTGCCGCTCGAAGCCACGTTGACGCTGTAATTCATCCAATCCCCCGCATCCATCCACCCCACATCCAGCCCCCCACCCACGTCCAAACAGGCTTCGGTTTGAATGCCAAACATGGAGGAACAGGTTTCGGCTTCAATAAGTCCGGGGATGATGACGGGAATGATCGCTGCATCAGCAATCCAGGTATATCCATTGGTGACGGCGTCGGCCCAGAGAATGGGCCAGTTGTTGTCGAGTTGCGACGGCCCGTTGATGTTCCACATGCTCCACCCCAGCCCCAGACGTTCACACGTCTGGTTCACAAACACGTCGTTCCCAAAACTTTGAGAGCGATAGCTGTCGCTGATGCCCAGCGTCTGGCTGGATACGGAGGGTGGAAAGTTGTTTTCCGATGGCCAGCCTGGAAATCGTGAGTGAAGATTCTGTAGATTCTGAGCTTGCGGAAACACGCTGCCATCGTCGGCATACAGGTGGTAGGCCACCGATGTTTTTGTCCAGTCCACGGTTCCCGGCAAATCGGCAAAGCTCTGCGCCGCATTCCCCAGCCCGGTTCCGTAGCCGTAGTCATTAATGCCGTTTGGAGTAAGCACCATGATGTGCGTGTTCGGCGCATTGGCTCGCATTATGTTGAAGACCCGCTTCAGGGCCTGCAAGCGATTGGTGTCCATGGCTCCGTTGACCCCAATGCCGCTCATCGGCTCGTTGGCCTCCTCGTAGATGACATGGGTGCGGTTGGCAAAATACGGCGCGACCACGGTCCACAAGTTGCTGGCATAGGCCTCGTTGAAATTGGGAATGTCGTTGTGGGAATTGATGATGACATACAGGCCGTTGGAGGAGGCATAATCCACGGAACGCTCCATGCGCGCCAATTGCGTTGCCTGGTAAGTGGGGTCGGTCCAGGTGCTGGAAGCGTTGGTGACATAGCCTGTGTCATATTCCCAAGTGTCGAACAGAATCATCCGAACGGCATTGAGACCCTTTGAACGCATACGGTGCATCCGACGCAAGTGACGCAATGGCGGGCG
>CAIXUF010000039.1 GCA_903922535.1 Candidatus Hydrogenedentota bacterium | reverse complement strand
GTGCGCATGGTGACAGTTGCGGACACGACTGTGCCCGTAATCGAGTTGTCCGGTTCGGCTTTGGTCGCAGTGGAGTGCGGCGGCACGTATACCGAGCCTGGCGCGACAGCGACGGACAGTTGTTCGGCCGCTGTGGCTGTCACGGTTGGCGGCGATGCGGTGGATGCCGCGTCTGTTGGCACGTACATCGTGACGTATGACGCCAACGACGGTAACGGCAACAGCGCGGCAGAACGCACACGGACGGTGACCGTGGCTGACACGACCCCTCCGGTCATCAGTCTGACCGGTTCGGCCGCAGTCACCGTGGAGTGCGGCGGCGTCTACTTGGAGGCGGGTGCGACGGCGGCGGACTCCTGTTTGGGCGACATGACTGGCGGCCTTGTTGTTGACAGCCCGGTAAACACGTCGGTGCCCGGCACCTATGATGTCCGATATAACGTGAGCGACGGCAACGGCAACAACGCTGTCGAAGTGACACGAATGGTCCAGGTTGTGGATGACGCATTGCCGGTCATAACAGTTCTGGGTGCCGGTGCCGTGACGGTGGAGTGCGGCGCGTCTTACACGGATGCGGGTGCGACTGCCGACGACAATTGCGCCGGCGATTTGACCGGCAGCATTGTGGCTGCCAACCCGGCCAACACTTCGGCGCCCGGAACGTACACGGTGCGCTACAACGTAACAGACACGGCGGGCAACAAAGCCGTGGAAGTCACCCGGACAATCATCGTGCTGGACTCGACGCGGCCGGTGATTGGGCTTGTCGGCGAATCCGAGGTCACCGTGCAGTGTGGAACTGCCTACGCCGACTTGGGCGCAACGGCCACGGACAACTGCGAGACCGGCCTGGTCGTTACCGTGGGCGGAGACACCGTCGACACGACGGTGCCCGGGGCCGTTTATGCGGTCACCTACAACGTGAGCGACGGCAGCGGCAACAAAGCCGCCGAAGTTGTGCGCATGGTGACAGTTGCGGACACGACTGTGCCCGTAATCGAGTTGTCCGGTTCGGCTTTGGTCGCAGTGGAGTGCGGCGGCACGTACACCGAGCCGGGCGCGACAGCGACGGACAACTGCGAGACCGGCCTGGTCGTTGCCGTGGGCGGAGACACCGTCGACACGACGGCGCTCGGGGCCGTTTATGCGGTCACCTACAACGTGAGCGACGGCAGCGGGAACAAAGCCGCCGAAGTTGTGCGCATGGTGACGATTGTTGACGAAATGGCGCCTGTAATTGCGCTTGCCGGCGATGCCGCGGTTACCGTCGCGTGCGGCGGCACGTACACGGAGCAGGGCGCAAGCGCGACGGACAACTGCGCGGCCGGCCTGGTTGTCACGGTGGGCGGTGATGAGGTGAACAGCGCCGTGCCCGGCACCTACACCGTCACCTACAACGTGGACGACGGCAATGGAAACAGCGCCGCCGAGGTCACGCGGATTGTGACCGTGCCCGTATCTTACCGCGTCAACGCGCAAAACACGGCCGGACCTTGGGACGGCGCCACGTGGCCCACGGCGTTTCAGGACATCCAGTCGGCTGTGAATGCCGCCGCCAGCGGCGGCGGTGGTGATGTTTGGGTTGCGGCGGGCACGTACATTGCCGCAAGCAATCCCGTGGTGTCAATGCGGCCCGGGGTGCGCCTATATGGAGGGTTTGCGGGCACAGAGACGCGGGGCAACCAGCGCAACTGGTCACTCAACGTTGTTGCCATAGACGGTCAGGGAATCCGTCGGTGCGTGGTTGGCGCAAACAACGCCGCCCTTGACGGGTTTATCCTGAAGCGCGGGAACGCCCCCGACGGCGGCGGAATGTACAACACGAACGCATCTCCGGTGGTGGAGAATTGCACGTTCATCAATAACGCCGCCACGAGTTCCAGTGGCGGCGGCGGTGGAATGGCAAACTACTCATCCTCCTCCCCGATGGTGACGAACTGCACGTTTACTCTCAACTCGGCCGCATTCGGGGGGGGCGGAATGGGCAATGTGTCCTCATCCCCGACGGTGACGCGCTGCGTGTTCAGCGGAAATTCCGGGCCGTACGGCGCTGGAATGGCAAATTACGCATACGCCTCCCCGAAGGCAACCAACTGCGCATTTATTGGAAATTCCGCCTCGGCCGCGGGCGGTGGCATGCTGAACTACATGCGCTCGGCGCCGACGGTGATGAACTGCACGTTCACCGGCAACTCGCTTGCGATGTACAACGAGTACTATTCTTCGCCGACGGTGACGAATTGCATCCTGTGGGGCAACGCGATTCACAATTACTCATCTTCCGCGCCCGTGGTGAGTTATTCGTGCGTCCAGGGCGGGTGTGCCGGTGTCGGAAACACCGGCGCCGATCCGCTGTTTGTGGACGCCGAGGGGGGCAATCTGCAACTGCAGGCAGGCTCTCCATGCATTGACACGGGCACCGCAACCGGCGCGCCCGGCACGGACATTCTGGGGACCGTGCGTCCGCAGGATTCGGGATTTGACATGGGCGCCTATGAAGCGGACATGACCGCTCCGGTCATTAGCGGCTGCGCCGCCAATGAAACGGTTTCGGCCGGCATTTTCTGCGAGGCAGTGGTGCCCGACCTGACCCGGCAGGTGACGGCCACGGACAATGGGACTCCGCAAGAGAGCCTGGTGATAACACAGGTGCCTGTGGCCGGCTCGGCCGCGGCCCTGGGCGACACACTGGTGACCATTACCGTGGTGGACCATGCGGGCAATCCGGCCACCTGCTCCGCGACGTTCACGAATGCGGACATGACGGCCCCGGTTGTCAGTCTCAATGGTGATGCCGCGGTCACGGTGCAGTGTGGCACCGAATACACCGACATGGGGGCGACGGCGGCCGACAACTGCGCCGCAGGCCTGGTCGTTTCGGTGGGCGGCGACACGGTGAACACGGCGCTGCCCGGCGCCGTATACAGCATTACCTACAGCACGGGCGACGGCAACGGCAACAGCGCCGCCGAGGTTGTGCGGACCGTGACCGTTGCGGACACAGCCAAACCGGTCATCACGCTGTTGGGCAGTGCCTCCGTATTGGTCGCGCAGGGCGCGATTTACACAGACGCCGGCGCGACGGCCAATGACGCTTGCGCGGGCGACCTGACGGCGGACATCGTGGCTGCCAATCCGGTGGACACGGCGGTTCCCGGGATTTACATGGTTGCCTACACGGTCAATGACGGCAACGGCAACAGTGCCGATCAGGTCGCGCGGAGGGTGGTTGTGCTGGATTCAGCCCAAATAACCCTCATCCTCAATGGTGCGGGCACCGAGGTCGTCGCGTGCGGTGCGGTCTATGACGACGCCGGCGCCATGGCTTGGGACCCCAGCGGGATCGACCTTACCGGAGACATTGTTGCGTTGAACCCGGTAAACACGGCTTTGCCCGGAACGTACGCGGTGACCTACATCGTGCACGACGTCAACGGTAACAGCGTCGCCGAAACGACACGCACAGTTATTGTTGAAGATACGACGGCGCCCGTGATTGAACTTGTTGGACCGGCCGCTGTCACTGTGGAGTGCGGCGGCACGTACACCGAACTCGGCGCCACAGCGACGGACAACTGCGCGGCCGCCACCGTTGTTACGATCGGCGGGGATGTGATGAATCCGGCGGCACCGGGCACCTATGCCGTTATATACAGCGCGGGCGATGGCAACGGCAACAGCGCCCCGGAGGTCACGAGGACGGTTACCGTTGCGGACACCACGGTGCCCGTTATTGAACTTGTGGGTCCGGCCGCGGTCACGGTGGAATGCGGCGCCGTATACGCCGAAGCGGGCGCCACAGCAACGGACAACTGCGCGTCCGGCCTTGTCGTCACGGTGGGCGGAGACGCGGTGAACACAATGCTGCCCGGCACCTACACGATCACGTATGACGTGGACGATGGCAACGGCAACAGCGCGGCGCAAGTCACACGAACCGTCAGCGTGGCGGACACGACCGCGCCGGTCATCAGCCTCATGGGCCCGGCCTT
>CAIXUF010000038.1 GCA_903922535.1 Candidatus Hydrogenedentota bacterium | reverse complement strand
GGCGTTCGAGGGGTGGGCAAAGGAGACTGTACGCAGCAGACTTGAGCCCCTGTCGCAGGACGAGGGGAATCGGTTCGCGCGGGAGCAATTGACTGCGGCACAGGCCGGTTTCTGCCGGATTGTCCGTGCCTTCCAGGACCGGCTTGCCGGGAATATCCGAAGCGCCCTTGGCATGAGTTTCAACGGCGCGGAGTTCGAGGCAAATGTTCGGCAACCATTGCGACCGGATGTTTCGATCAGCCAGGTGTTCGATACCCCGTATCAGTTGATCTGGTTCGTGATTCCGATGTGGTTGTTCCGGCCATTGGTTTACCGGCATTTCCTGCGACTGATGTCCTGGGAGGTGGAAAAGAATCTTCATCGGTTGGCGGGCCAATGGGCCGACGCGATCGAGCGATCCATGGAAGAACTGGCCCGGCAGGCGCAACAGTTTATCCGGGCTGAATTGAGCACCGTCGAGGATCTGGCGGCGAAATCGCAGGATCGGCGGCCGGCCATCGAGCAGGCAATGAATGCGCTCGACAAAGCGAAAGCGATTCTCAGGTAGGCAGACATGCCGCAGCGAAGGAAGAAAAGGTTGGCAGTCAGTCGAATGGGCGATTCGGCTGAAGTTTCCAAGTGCCGGGAGGAATGCATGCGGCCCTGGCCGGCGCTGGGTTATGACTGGGACGAACTCGCGATGCACCTGGTTTCGCGGGAGGCCTTTCAGGTTGCGGAAGCGCAATTGCGACGCGCGGTCTGGTTGAACCCGTACGAGCCGCGGTTCAAGGTTCACCTGGCGTGGTGTTTGTGCCGGGAGAAACGATACGGCGAGGCGCGCAAGTGGCTGGAACAGGTGCCGGCAGATTGCCTTGTCGAAACGGTGGCGGACATGCGGCGTTGGATTGAAGAAGGTGAAGCAGGGCAGAACCGGAAACTTCCGGGCGTGCGATGACTCACTTTTCGGCAAAACACACGGCGTACTTCGACATGGTGGACTCCTTTCGAAAGGCGCTGGGGTGTGCGCTCTGCGAGATGGAGGTCAGGGCCACGCGTGCGTACCTGGAGAACGTATTGTATGAATGTGTGAACGACCACGGTGTCCGGCGGGATTTGGTGCAGGCGAAAGGATATTGCCGGCGTCATGCGCATCTGTTGCTTGCGTTCGGGGATGGTTTGGGAACGGCGATCCTCTATCGCTTCAGCGGCGAGGGGTTCGGCAAGGAGAAAGATTCGTGGATGCGAGTCGTCAAGATGATGGCGGGAGAGAAGGACGTTCTATTGGAATGACGGCAGGAACACCGGGTGACTGGGTAACGCGCAAGCGGCGGCCGATGTGGCGGACCGTGTTGCGGTGCGTTTTGGCGGCGGCGGTGGGGTTTGTGCTCTGGCGTGCCGGAGATATTCTGCTCTGGCGGAATCTCGGTACGATCACGGCCGGGCAGGCCTACCGCAGCAACCAACTGAGCGGGTCTGGGTTTCGGAAGGAGATTACGGCGCTGGGGTTGCGGTCGGTGATCAACCTGCGCGGGGCCAGTGACAAGGAGGATTGGTGCCGCGACGAAGTGGCAGCCTGTGAAGCGGCGAAGGTTGCGCACTACGACATCCGGATGTCGGCGAACAAGTTGCCGCCGCCGGAGACCCTGGCCCTGTTGGTCCGGACCTTACACGAGGCGCCGCGGCCGATCTTGATCCACTGCAAACAAGGGGCGGACCGGACGGGATTGGCGGCGGCGGTCTGGTTGATCCAGGAAGAGGGTCAGACGCCATCGCATGCCACGTTCCGGGGGTTGACGGTGTGGCATGGGCACTTTCCGATTGGGGGCGTCGGGGCGATGGACCGGTTCTTCCGGTTGTATGGAGAGACCGGGCAAGGGATGGGTTTTGAGGAATGGGCGTTGAAGGTGTATCCGGGGGTGTGGAGGAAGTTGCAGCCGTGAAGGACCGGGAGGTCGTTCGGGCGTTATTTCTTCGGTACTCTTTCTCCCGAAACAGGCGGAGCGGCGGG
>CAIXUF010000037.1 GCA_903922535.1 Candidatus Hydrogenedentota bacterium | reverse complement strand
TGGCCAGCAGCAGCCCGACGAGCAAACCGCGCTCCTGCGTGCGCTGCTGGACGAGATGCGCGCGACCCGTGGGGCAACGGAAGGTTTGGCCAGCAGGCCGATCGACGTCCGGACGAGCCTGGACGGACGCGAGATCTTCACGAGCGTGAAGAACCAGCAGCGCCTCAATGACGTGCGCGGCTACCTATAGTTGAACGGCTTTTTGTCGGCCACCGGATGCCCCCCTCCGGAGCCGACAGGGTGCCCGGTGATTATCCTGGCGGATCGCGCCGGGCACCCTCAAGATTCTCTTTTAGTCGGCTGGCATTTCCTGCTGTTGTGCTGGCTGGCGTTCACCCGGCGGTGCGTCTTCGTGAATTGGCCGCCGGGTGTCTATATTTTTGCTCGATCTTGGGAACTCTGTTCGACGATGGCCCGGGCCTGTTGCCCGAGTCGCCCGCCCGGTGCTCCAAAAGTTCCCGTAGGGCTGCGGGGTACCGGGCGGGATCCAAACGGAAAGGGGTGGCGTGGATTATCGGTTTCGGGTGCGCTGGGTTGGACTCCGGATCGTCCATTTCGCTGACGGCCGCGTCAAGCGTGAGCGGCTGCTGCGATTCGGGCGCGTGCTGACGCTTGACGATCTGGTGCCCGGCCTGGCTGAAGTGCTGGCCTTGCCCGCGCAGCCGGCCGTCGCAACACCCAAGCCCCGCCGCGGTCGCCCTCGTAAAGACGCGCCCGCGCCCCGCAAACCCAAAGCCACGCCGTCACCGCCCCCACCACCGGAAGGCCCGACAGCCTTTGACGATCCGGAGTTGCTCCGATACACGCAGCGCTGCGCGTACTTCAAAGCCCGGGAACTGTGGGGCAAGTACGGGTTCACTGAAGAGGATCTCCGGGACCTGGAACAAGAGCTGCTGCTGCGCGCCTGGCAGCAGCGGTACTTCTACAAGGCCGGGCGCGGCAAGTGGAGCACGTTCTTGAACAATGTTTTCGCGAACCACCTCGCCAACATCATTGCCCACCGCCGGGCCAAGTGCCGGGATTACCGGAAGGTGGTGCAGATCGGGTGAAGCGCGGGGCGTGCCGGGGCCGTGACGGGGGCTTGACTTTCCGGGCCGGTTCGGGTAGGATGCGGGCACTAAAACGTTAAGGTTCCCCCCACATGTTCACCAACAAAATTTGCGTCCAGTTGCCGGTATCCGCGAGGACCGGGAGGCTCTTAACGGCCTTAGTACAACTGGGCGCTCATTCTTTGGAGAACCCCCATGAAGAAGCACCCCGTCCCCAACTCCACCCCCACGCCTGAACCCACCACCCCCACCCCGCCGCGCTCGCTCACCGTCGAATGCTGTTTGCACCACTTGTCACTGATGTATTTGAAATTGGGCGGCGCCATCCGCGACGTGGAGCTGGGCCGCCACCTTGAGGCGCACAAGATCCTGGCCGACCTGGACAGCGACCTGTGGGAAGCCTTTGCTGTCTCTCAACTGCTGCCCGACGTGGCAGCAAAGATCGATCGCGAGTCCGAGGCGGACATGGACAGTTTGTACAAGCAAGAGCCGGAGCTGTACCGCAAAGCGTGGTTGGAGCACCAAGAGCGCCGATCCGCACAACTGGGGATTGTGCTGGACTGGCTGAACACCCAGTCGCAGCGCGGCCCGCTTCCCGCGCTTCCCCCCGCCGCGCCCTCCCAAGCGGCCTAGCCCACCACCGCCCCGGTGCCCCTGGCTGGAGCTCTTTTCGCTTTCAGCCGTCCTGTATGTAAGGCGTAGAAAGTTCCAACCAACAAGGAGACTGACGCCATGTCCGACACTTCCAGCCCCGCCCCCGGCGACCTCGACACCCCCGACACCCTTGTCTGCGGCAAGATCGTGCTGCCCAAGTCTGACTGGGTGACGATCGAGGAGGCCCGCACTTTATTGATGGGGCCACACTGTACGCAACCCGTGCCACAAGCAACCGTCTACGCCTGGACAAACCGCGGCGTCCGGGGCAAGGTTCTCGTCAGCATCCCGTTCGGCGGCCGCCGCATCCTTGAACGCGCGGCGGTGCTGGCGTTCCGGCGCCACCTCCTCGGGCTGCCCGAAGAGCCCACGGAAAAGGATCCGGGCTGGCACTCGATGCTGCCGGATGTGGGCAACCGTGAAGGCACCCAAGCATGAGCGTGGAGTATCTCAGCATGGAACAGGTGGCCGCGCTGTTGGGCCGCCATCCTGTGACGGTGACGCGCTGGTGCCGACTGGGTTGTCGAGGTATTGCGCTTGAGCACCGGTTGTTTGGCAGCCGGATGGTGACAACCTTGGAGTGGCTTGACGCTTTCGGCCGGGCGAGTGCCAAGAAGTCACCACCGCCCGCCACCAGCCCGACAGCCGCGCCACCCAGCAGCCCGCGAACCGAGCGCCGACGGGCCGCCGACATGGCCGCCGCTGAGGCGACGTGCGCCCGATTCGGCATCTGAGTTCCGACCCCGCCTGCGGGATAAGGCAGGCCGCAGCACCAGAGGGACAGGCCATGCACAACACAACACGCAAGGCGCCCAAAATAGCGCCACCCCGGGTCGCACGCACAAGCGACCCGGGGCGGCCAAAGGAAGGAACATGAACGAATCTGAACTTCTTTCCGTACAGGAAGAACTTGCCGTGCATCTGGATTTTCTGTACGGCCAGCAGCGTCAACTGCAAATCCGGCTTCTCGACACCCTGTATGGCCGCCTGACTGTGGCGATCCGCCAAGGCAGGCCCACGGCCGCGATAACGGCCGATCACGAGGCGGCGGTCCTTCAACTCGCCCGCCTGGACGCGAACCACCTGCGGCTTCGCCGCACATTGGAGGGGATGGTATGAGCAAGCCCAAGCCCCGCACGCCCGCCGCGGTAACGCAAGAAGAACCCGCCAACCCCACGGCCGAGCGTGAGTTGTTGTCAGCGTGCATGCGCGATCCAGCTGTCCTAGACTCCCTTATCGAGCGGCTGGGAGCGTCGGGGGCTGATACATTCCTTGAACCCCTGCACCGCAGTGCCTACCGGGCGCTGGTGACGCTGCGCAGGGCGGGCACGAAACCGGATGCCGTGACGCTCTACATGCAGGCGGCCGGTGAACTCACGGCGGAGCAAGCGACCATTATCGAAGGGGCATCGCCCACATCGGCCAACGCGCCTTTCTTCCTGCGTCAGGTTGAGGAGGCGGCGCAGGATCGGCGCACACTCGCGCTAACTCGACAGCTCGAAAGCGCCGTCGTGGAGCACGACCAGGAACGACAGCGGGAGATCCGCACCGAACTGGCCGGGCTGGAACAGCAGGCCGCCGGGCTCACGTTCGCCGACTGGCCGGACGATTGGATCGCCGAGGCCGAGAAGCCGCTGCCATGGCTCATTCCCGATTGGCTGTTGCGTGAAACCGTCACAATACTGGCGGCCGACGGCGGGACGGGCAAGAGCTTCCTTGCCCTGGCGCTGTCCATCAGCGCTGTGACGGGTACGGATCTGTTCAAGGACTTCAGCCCGACGGAGCGCACGCCCGTGCTGTTTATCGATTTCGAGAACACGGCCCGGACGGTGGCGCGCCGCATCAACGGTATCCGCCGGCGCCATGCGTTGGACGTTGCGCACCTGACTAGTAGCATGCGCGACCGATTCCACCTGGTTCAGCAGCGCGGCCATTTCATCGAGCCGACACCGTCGGGCCGCTGGCAGGAAACGGCGCTGTTCCGTCAGCTCGTGGCCGAAGCAAGAAACACCCGGCCTGGGCTGATTGTGATCGACCATCTACGGCGCGCGGGTGGCGAGGCGGACGGCAACGACAACAACATCATGGCTGTCTTGATCGAGAAGTGCGACGTGCTGGCCCGTGAATCGGGCGGCGCCGTGCTGGTGCTGGCCCACACCAGAAAAGACTCGGGGAAAGGGAAGGCCCACAAGGACAACGTGCGCGGCGGCGGCAGCATCACCGACGAGGCGCGGTGCTCTTGGGTGATGCGCCGGGACGACAAGGGGGACACGATCGCCCTGGTGCGCGTGAAGTGCAACGAGGCCCCTGAAGGTGCCACGCTGCATTTCCGCATGGCCTCCCTGCCCGACCACGGTGTCTGCATCGAGCTGGTCGACGCGCCGCCCATGCAGCCCGTCAACATCCCCACGGACGCAGTGGACAGCACGGACATACTCGACAGAGTGGCGGCCGGCCTGGACCGGTTCCGGCTCACCATGCAGGAAGTCCGCGGGAACGGGCCGACGGATGACACGCCCTTCCGTGAGTTTGTGAATGAAGCATTCGGAAAGAAGGCTACGCGCGTCCAACGCATCGCTTGGGTGACGGCCTTGACGGACTCTAGACGATTCACCACGTTCAAAGAAGGCAAGCGTGATGTGCTCATTCGCAAGCCCGAATATGCCGGAAACGGCTTGTTTGATGCCAACCCAGACAACCCAGACAACCTAGACAACCCAGACAGAAACCCAGACTGTCTGGGCAGCGCAACCCAGACGGACGGACCGCCCCCTATAGGGGGAAGGAACCTGTCTGGGTTCCCTTCCCCTTCTCCTATTGGGGCCGGTCTGTCTCGCCCGTCTGATGCCCCGTCTGGGAACGGGGAGAGCGAAACGAACGTCGTGCCATTCGAGCGCCCACCATCTCTGGCGTCACCGGTGCCGCAGCAGGACAGCGGCAGCGGCCCGCTGTTCGGTGAGAAGTATGAGGAGCCGGAAGACAAGGAAGAGGCCAACCCTTACTTCTGATGGAGACAGCCGCGCCGATTCATTTTCACACTTTGGAACGCAAAGGGATGCTGTGCAGCTCGGGGCCTTTCGGCGCACCCCCGTCACTGTTATTCGCGTTGTGGTTCGGTATCTTAAGAGAACTCCCCATTATGTGCGGTTACATGTTTCTCTTGCGTTGTCGCGTCTTTTGGTGTATGGTGTTTTCGTTGGGTGTGTTACTCAACACGTGACGTATCAACAGTTTAACGCCGTACTAGTGTTGATAGTACAATGCCCGAAAATGGCCTTCTAAGCTGAATGCCGCTGGTTCGAGTCCAGCCGGGCGCGCCAGTTTTATTCGCGGCGTGGGTTGCGCGCCGAGCGCCGTGTCCCGCGTGCAACGGTTCTTTTGGGACGGAGAACCCCGAGATGGACAGTACCGGCCTCACGGACCAATCGCGGACGTTCATTGCTCGGGACACGACCCGGCCCACCGCTCGCACCAGTCCCATTCTTCCCGCTATTCTCATACTTCCCTGGCTCGTGGGTCGGCCTGCGCACAGATTTGCAGGGTCGGGATTATCTGCCCCGTTTTGTTTGTTCCCATTGCAAATGGGTAATGATCTGCCCGGTCATCGGGGTAAGCCATGAGATCTCAACGTAAGGGGTCCGACAGGTCCCTGTTGAACAAGAAAGCGTCCGCTTTGCAGCCGTCAGACGCCTGCGACGCGGTCGGCATACGGCGTACGCAGTTGCTTTCGTGGCTGCCCATCCCGCTGTTTGCAACGGCTATTCTGGCGCTGTGGATGGCGAATCTGCCTATTGCCCGACCCAACCCGTCCCTCTTCCTGTTTGTCCACTTCGGTTCTGTGGCACTTGGGTTTGCTTTGATTCTCCTCCCCGTCGCGCGCAGTTTTCTGTCCAATGGGCAGCCAAGCGTCCTCATGCTCGGTTGTGGTGTGTTGCTGACAAACATCGGGGGAGCGGCCTGGTCCATCGGGTTTGCGCAGGATCTCGACAAGGGCTTTGCGGTCTACAACACCTCCGCCCTGCTGTCCGCCCTGTGCCATTTTGTCGGCGTCGTCATCACTTCCCGGCAAAGGACACGTCTGGGGCATTCGACCGCATGGCTGACCGCTGCCTATGCAGGCGGAACGGCGACGATGGGGCTTGTCATCTGGAGCGCCTATGAAGGCTGGATGCCGCCCTTCTTTGTCGAGGGTCACGGCAGCACCCTGCTCCGCGGCATGGTGGTTGGTGCAGCGGTTACACTCTTTCTTCTAACCTCCGCCCTTCTCCTCCAGTCCAACCGGCGCTCACCGTCACAATTCCTCCATTGGTATGCGCTGGGTTTGATCCTGCTGGCCACCGGCCTGGCCGGGTCCACGCTGATTGTTGTCAAGGACTCCCCACTGCAGTGGGTGACGCGGTTCACCCAGTTCTTCGCGATGATCTACATGTCCGTGGCGGCGCTGGTCTCTCCGCGTGGGAGCCATATGGGCGGAATTCAGTTGGAAGCGGTGGAGGAGGAGTGGCGCGAGAACGAGTTTCTGGTCCGTCTGCGGCAGCAGACCTTTTTGGGGTTGGCATTGCGCTGCGGGCTGGCAGGCGCAGTGGTGGCGGCGGCCTTCGGGCTGCGTCTGACGCTGACGGCCTGGTTCGGCCCTGGATTGCCCGCCTATATCACCTTCTATCCCGCCGTGATGGTGGCGGCGTTGCTGGGCGGATTCGGGCCGGGTTTGGCGGCGACGGCATTGGCGGCCTCCCTCGTCTCCTTCTGGATTCTGCCGCCGGTCGGGGAGTTCGCCATCGCATCACCCGTTGACCGCCTGGGGCTGACGATTTTCACCGCCATGGGCCTCTTCATGTGTGTGGTCGCCGAACTCTACCGGCGCAACCGGGACAAGGTGGCCGCGTATGACCGCGAAGCAATTCTGCGCGAAACGCAAAACGCACTGCACCAGCAGGCCGAACTGATCGACCCCGTCCGCGCGGAAGTCATTGCGCGAGAGATGCTTCACGTCCTGCGCGACCGCGGCGTTGCGGATGTGGGACCCGCCGGGCCAATCGGTGCGACGCTGCGTCGCGTTTCCTCCGTGGCGGGCGCGGTGGTGGCAGCGGTGGGTGTGTTGGTACTTGTGGGCTGGCTGTTCGGCGTGGAGCCACTCAAACGGGTTTTGCCCGGGCTCGCCACGATGAAGGCCAACACCGCGCTGTGTTTCGTGGCCGCCGGAACGGCGCTGCTTCTCCGTGACCGGGGGGCGGTGCGGCTGGTCTGCACGGCGCTGCTTTGCGCGGTGGCCGGGCTGACCTTGGCAGAGTACATCACCGGCGCCGATTTCGGCATCGATGTGTTTCCGTTCCGTGACACGGCGGATGCGCACACGATGTTTCCCGGCCGCATGGTGCAGGCCACCGCTTTGGGATTTCTCCTGGTCGGCGCATCGCTGTTCCTGCTGAACGCGCGCGCTCGGGCCGCGCTCTGGGCGCAGCAGACCTTTGCGGTGGGCGCAGGCTGGATCGGCGCAGTGGCGCTGTTGGGCTACGCCTACAATGCGGAGCAATTGTACCGCTTTGCCGGCTATTCGAGCATGGCACTGCACACCGCGACGGCGCTGACCCTGCTCGCGGCAGGCCTGCTCTTCGCCCGGAGCGGCGGTTTCGGCACTGTGCTGGCGGCACCCGGTCCCGGCGCGCAACTGCTGCGCCGGATATTGCCGGGCGCATTGCTGGCACCGGTGGCACTGGGCTGGCTGGTCATGCGGGGGACCGGTCAGGGCTTCTACGGCCAGGACATGGACCTCGTCCTTCTCGTCCTGACAATGATCGTGTCGCTCACCTCGCTGCTGTTCTGGGGCGCTCACACGCTTAACCGCAGCGACGCGGCGCGCCTCGACACCGAGGCACAACTTCGCAACCTTGCCGAACTCATGGACCATGCACAGGAACCGCTGATGGTACGGGAACCCGGCGGCCGCATTCGGACCTGGAACCATGGCGCCGAGGCGCTCTACGGCTGGCCCGCCACCGAAGCAGTGGGGCGGTTTGTGCAGGTGCTGCTGCGCACCGAGGGCATCTCGCAGGCTGAACTTGACCGCCAGTTGGAAAGTTCGGGCCGCTGGGAAGGCGAACTTATTCACACCGCGCGCGGCGGCCGACGGGTCATTGTGGAGAGCCGCCAAACCGCCAGCCGCATCCTGGACGGTCCGTTGTACATCCTGGAGAGCAACCGGGACATCACCGAGCGCAGGGGGGCGGAGATTGAACTGCGCAAGAGCGAGTCATTCAAGCAGGCGATTCTCAATTCAATGCCCGCGCATATCGCCGTGCTCAACCGCGCGGGGCGGATCCTCAGCGTCAATGACCCCTGGGTCCGGTTTGCAGTGGACAACAGTCCGAATGGGTTGTCCGAGCCCGTTGAGGGGGTCAATTATCTGAACGTGTGCCGGCGCGCCGCCGATGCCGATGACCCGCTGGCGCGTGAGGCCATTGAGGGAATCCAAAGCGTGCTGGAGGGCAACTGCGCGCACTTCGAGATGGAGTATCCCTGTCACTCACCCAAGGAACAGCGGTGGTTTCTGATGACCGTGACGCCCACCGTCGGCACCGGCGGGGCCGTCATCACCCATCTCAATATCAGCAAACGCAAGCGGGCGGAGGATGCCGTTCTTCTGGCCAAGGAGGAATGGGAGCGGACCTTCGACAGTGTGCCCGACCTGATCGCGATACTCGACGCGGATCACCACGTCGTTCGCGCCAACCGGGCCATGGCCGAACACCTCGGTGCGACAACCGAGCAGTGTGTCGGGCTTCCCTGCCACAAAGTGGTGCACGGCTCCGACGCTCCGCCGCAATTCTGTCCCCATTCGAAAACGCTTTCGGACGGCCGGGAACACACCACGGAGGTTCATGAGGACCGCCTCGGCGGAGATTTCCTCGTCAGCACCACCCCCATGTTCAGCCCCGATGGCAGAATGACCGGCTCCATCCATGTGGCGCGCGACATCACAGAGCGCAAGCGCGCCGAGGAGGCGCTCCGTCAGAGCGAGAAGCGCTTGGAGGCGCTGGCCGCCGCCACCTTCGAGGGTATCGCCGTCATCGAAAATGGCAGATATATTGACGCCAACGAGCAGTTGTTGCGGATCTTTGGATGCAGCCGCGAAGAACTGATCGGCACAGTAGTTGGAGAGGGCATTCCCGCCGAAACCCGGGACCGCATTGAGAGCGCCATCCGCGAGGGACGCGAGACGCATGAGGAACACGAATTCACCCGCAAAGACGGCACGGTGATTGTTCTGGAGGGGCATGGCAGGACAGTGGATTACCAGGACAGGAAGGTCCGCTTCACCGCCATCCGCGACATCACCCAGCGCAAAAAGATGGAGGAAATCCAAACCTTCCTGGCCCAAACCGGCGGCGGCACGCCGGATGAGCCCTTCTTTGACACCCTCGCCCGATTCCTGGCCCAAAATATGGGCATGGACTTTGTCTGCATTGACCGCCTCGAAGGGGACGGGCTGACCGCCCGCACCGTGTCGGTCTGGTGCGACGGACGTTTTGAGGACAACGTGACCTATGCCCTCAAAGACACCCCCTGTGGCGACGTGGTGGGCAAGGTGGTGTGCTGCTTCCCCGCCAGCGTGTGCCAGTTCTTCCCGCGCGATCAGGTGCTTCAGGAACTGCGGGCGGAGAGTTATGTCGGCGTGACCCTCTGGGGCCGCACCGGCCAGCCAATCGGCCTGATCGCGGTCATCGGGCGCAGCCCCTTGGCGAACCGTCCGCTGGCCGAGGCCGTACTCAAACTCGTCGCCGTCCGCGCCGCCGTTGAACTGGAACGGCTCGATGCCGAAGCCGCGGTGCGCGAGAACGAGGCCCGATTCCATGCCGCCTTCGACGAGGGTGCCGTGCCCATGGTGCTGGCCTCCCTGGACATGAGACTGCTCAAGGCCAATGCGGCGTACTGCCGCATGCTTGGATTCAACGAGTCGGAGCTGATTGGGCGCTCCTTCATCGAGTTCACCCATCCCGACGACCTCGTCGTGAACCGCGCCGGCGTGGAGCGCCTTGCCAGCGGCGAAACCAGCACCTTCCGCATGGAAAAACGCTATATCCGAAAAGATGGCACCGTCATCTGGGTCGATTTGAGCACCGCCTCCGTGCGCGACGATCAGGACCGGCCGGTCTATCTTGTCACCCACGTCCAGGACATCACCGAACGCAAGCTGGCGGAGGATGCGCTGCGCGAGGGCGAACGGCGTGAACGCGAGCGGGCCGAGGAACTCGCGGTGCTGTTCGAGGCCGTGCCTGTGCCGGTTTTCATCGCCCGTGACCCCGAATGTCTGCACATTGCGGGCAACCGCCTTGCCGATGAAATACTGCGGATTCCCCACGGTGATGAACTTTCCATGTCGGCGCCCGAAGAAGCCAGGCCGCAGCATTTCCGGGTTTTCAAGGACGGGCGCGAGTTGCGGCTCGACGAGCTACCTGCCCAGCGTGCCGCGCGCGGCGAACATATCCGCGATTTCGAGTTCACCATCGCCTTCGACGACGGAGTGGTCCGCCACATCCTCGGCTATGGCACGCCCCTGTTGGACGGCCAGGGAAAACCACGCGGCACCGTCGCCTCTCTGGTGGACATCACCGGACGCAAGAGGGCGGAGGAACAACTGGCTGAACTGACCCGGCGGCTGACCTTCCATGTGGACAACTCGCCGCTCGCGGTGATCGAGTGGGGGCCGGACATGCGCCTGGTACGCTGGTCCGGTGCGGCCGAGCAGGTCTTCGGCTGGACGGCGGACGAAGTGCTTGGCAAGCGGATGGAGGATCTGCGCTGGATATATGAGGAGGACCAGCCGCACGTTGCCGAGGTCAGCGACGAACTGCAGACCGGCACCAACCCGCAGCGCTTTTCCGCCAACCGGAACTACCGCAAGGACGGCTCTGTCGTTTACTGCGAATGGTACAACTCCTCCCTGGTGGATGAGTCGGGAGCACTGCGCTCCATTCTGTCGCTGGTGCTCGATGTCACCGAACGCAAGCGCGCCGAGCAGGAGGTGAAGAAGCTGGCGTCCGTGGTTCGCAACTCGCGCGAGTTCATCAACATCGCCACGCCTGATGGGAAAATGGTCTTCATCAACGATGCAGGCGCGCGGATGGTGGGTCTGACCGCCGCGGAAGTTGAGCAGACCCACATCCTTCAGGTCATACCCGGCCACCTCAGGGAAAAGGTGGAGAATGAAGTCTTGCCCGCGCTCGCGCAAAAGGGCTTCTGGGAGGGGGAACTGCAATACCAGAACCTCATAACCGGCGGGTTCGTGGATGTGTATGCGGCAACCTTTGCCGTCAAAGATCCGACGAGCGGAAGGATTCTTTTCCTGGCCAACACTTCCATCGACATCACCAAGCGCAAACAAGCGGAGGAGGCTCTGCAACGGTCACACGCGGAACTGGAACAGCGCGTTCAAGAGCGCACGCGCGAACTGTCCACCGCCAATCGGGCACTGCGCGAAAGCGCCGCCCAGCTTGCCGAGGCCCAGCGCATGGCCCACCTCGGCAACTGGAACTGGGTCTTTGCCACCAATTCCGCCCACTGGTCGGACGAAACATTCCGACTGCTCGGGTTCGCCCCGCAGGGCTCGGCCCCGTCGTATGCGCTCTTCATCCAGCGCGTTTATCCCGACGACCGCCAGCAGGTTGACGCGGACCTGAAACGGGCCCTTGCCCATGCAGCGCCGATCCGCACCGTTTTTCGCGTCATCATGCCCAATGATGAGATTCGCCACCTGTCCGCCCAGGCCGAGGCGATCATGGACAAACAGGGAAAGCCCGCCGGACTGGCAGGCACCCTTATGGACATCACGGAGCAGGTCCTCGCCCGCGAAGAGGCCAGGATCCGCCACCAGCAACTTGTCCAAGCCGACAAAATGGTGTCGCTCGGCATTTTGACCTCCGGCGTCGCGCACGAGATCAACAACCCCAACCACGCCATCATGTCCAACACCAGTCTTCTGGCCGACGCATGGACCAGCATCCACCCCATACTGGAGCGCGCCTACGAGGACATGGGTGATTTCATCATAGGCGGATTTGACTATTCAAGGGGCCGCGAAGAGTATCCCAAGATGCTCAACGACATTATGAGCGCTTCGCGCCGCATAGAGGGCATTGTCACCGAACTGCGTGACTTCGCCCGCTACAGCCCCGAGGAAACCCTGTCGCCCATAGACGCCCAACCCGTCGTCGAATCCGCCTGCCTGTTGCTGTCCAGCATGATCAAAAAGAGCACCGACCATTTCAGACTGTCCCATGACGAACACCTGCCCAAAATCCTGGCCAACCGCCAGCGCATCGAACAGGTCATCATCAACCTGGTCCAAAACGCGTGCCAGTCGCTTCCGGGCAAGGACAAGAGCCTCACCGTAAGCACCTCCCACTCGCCCGAGAACGAAACGGTGATCATCACGGTCAGTGACGAGGGGACGGGCATCTCCGAAGAAAACCTCAAACATCTGGGCGACCCCTTTTTCACGACCAAACGCGGCCTCGGCGGCACCGGCCTGGGACTCTGGGTGTCCTTCAACATCGTCCGCGAGCACGGCGGCACCCTGGAGTTCTTCTCCACTGCCGGAAAAGGCACCCGCGCAGTATTGACCCTCCGTGCAAGTCAGCCGCAATAAGGGGAACGCCTTCCACTGGGAGCCTCTTCACGCACCCTGTGCTGCTGTGCTATTCTCTTCCGGGTCAGGCAGGAAACAGGAGACGGCATGCGTTACACATTGGGAATCAACTGCAGCGGGTTTCATTCGTCGGCGTGTCTGCTTGGGGATGAGGTGCTTCTTTCGGCCATCTGCGAGGAACGGCTCAGTCGCATCAAGCGCGACAAGGCGTTTCCGCACCTTGCGATCAACTACTGCTGCGCGGCCGCAGGAATTGACTTCGCGCAAATCTCCGATGCGTTCATGGGCTGGCATCCCCGCCATTATCTGCGCAAGTCCGACCACATGCTGGTTGAGGCGCTCCGGGCGCGGGGCAAACTGAGCCACGTGGCGCTGAACGAACTGGCCACGCACGCCGCGCTTGATCTGTCCGACGTGGAGCACCGGCTTCGGACCGCCAATTCGGATCTCGCCGTGCATTTTGTGGACCACCACCAGGCGCACCTCGCCCATTCCTTTTACGGTTCCGGTTTTCCCGCGGCCGATTTCATGATACTCGACGGCTTTGGGGAAACAACCACGGGGATGTGCGGGCATGCCGCTCCGGAAGGTACTGACACTTACCAGCACTATCCCACGCCCCACTCGATGGGCTCATTCTATTCCGCGTTCACGGACTACATGGGTTTCCAGCCGGACGGCGACGAATGGAAGGTGATGGCGCTTTCCGCCCTGGGCGACCCGGATCGGTATTATGACCGCATACGGCCGCTGGTCAAGGTCGACGGGTTGCGTTTTGAACTTGACCTCAGCTTTTTCGAGCACTACATATATTTCAAGCCCGGGTATTACAGCGCAAAGCTGGTGGAACTGCTCGGGCCGCCGCTTGCGTCCGGCGCGGCGCCGGGCAAGCGCGAATGCGACATTGTGGCCGCCGTGCAGCGCGTCGCCGAGGAGACCCTGTTTTCGCTGCTCGGCGCGCTCCACGCGCGCACCGGCTCAGACACACTGGTGGCTGGCGGCGGCTTCTTCATGAACTCGGTCCTGAACGGGAAACTTCATAATCGCACGCCCTACCGGCGGGTGTTTATCGGCGGCAGCCCGGACGACTCGGGCAAGAAGAACAACATCCAGCAGGTGGCGTCGACCATCACCTACCTTGAGCGCTACACGCTCCTAGCAGCCACCGGGCTCGCCACGGACGAACAGGACGATGATGGGGCAGGGTCAGGCGCCAAGCCCGCCTCAGAGGCTCAGGAAGCGCCCGAGGGCTATGAGAACTGGGCGGCCGATATTGAACAGTTGGACAACGAGCCTGAGCTCCGGAC
>CAIXUF010000036.1 GCA_903922535.1 Candidatus Hydrogenedentota bacterium | reverse complement strand
CAGAGCGCAAGAGTTCTTATCCAGGTTCTCCCAGACCTTCCTGGCATACCCGCCCACCACAGGCATGCACACCTCCACCCGGCTGGATTCATGCCCGTAAGGTTCCTTGTCCGCCTCGGTAGCGTGATTCCTGAAATTGGACTCGGAATAGCAGCGCGAACAGGATTTGGATATCCCTGCCGTGCCCACCTTGCCGGATAATGAGAATTGTTCCTTTTGCGATTGCAGGTAACGGAGGCCGTGGATCAGCGAGCAGGTATGATTGTCTTTATCCGGTTTCGCATAGCACATTGAGGCGAACGCGTATCCGTTGAACAGCCATGAATACAAAATGGGCGTATTCGCATTGACGACAAATTCTCCCGTCCCGGTGGAACTCCCCTCCAGAAGAAGAGGCACCTTATCCGTCTTTCGCGATGCTTTTGGATACACGATGTCCATAAACAGGGTGTTCCGGCTCTTCCCATCTACGTCCTCCCCGTGGAAGTTGCTCTTGAACACACGATGGGCCTCGACGGTGTAGCCCGACGGAATGACATAAATGCCGGCGCGGTTCACGGGAATCCTGACCGCAGAGGAATTCCCGGAATAACTGAACGACGTGAAGGACATCCCCGCGTTTGGCCCCGGGTACTGAAGCAGCGTCTTTCGGTTCTTCGTAAAGTAGCTCTGCCGCGTATGCCACTCCCCCCCGAATACACAGAACAGGCCGTTGATGTCCTTCTGCAATTCCAAATGATTCTTGATTCGGCCTCCGGCAAAATCAACCGTCACTACCAGGAACCCCGCTCCGATCAGGCCTTCGATGATGGCCCGATCGGCAGCCGCGCTGGCGCGTTGCAGGCCCTTCAGGTTCATCACGTAAACCACCAGGCGCATCCCATCGCAAGCAATGCGGTCTTCGCCCTTCAGGGCAGGCCACTTGGGGTCAACGGGCGAAAACACCCGGAAGGGACAGGGCGTGTCGAGCATCAAGCTTTGATAGTTGCCGCTCATCAGCTCGACCGCACCAGCCGGAGGAATCTTCAGGCTGTCGTGGGTTTCCAGGATCACGTCGGTTCGTGAATCGCCAGTTGCCGCATTGAGGGCGGCGCCTGACAAGCTGCAAAAGCATAGCGGCACGATCAACAGGGTCATCAAACTGCATGTCTTTTTCATGATACTTTGTTCTCTTTCACACCCAACGTGCGCGCTCACTCGCGCCGGACCCATACAGACGATAGTTGCGCAAAACACCCCTCCGGTGTCGAGCGGGAATGCAAGTGCCCTTACTAGATCTGGCGGCGAACGCGGAAAGCCCGTCCTGATCACCACGCCATATTGAGCGGAAGCTGGAAGACCAGGGTGTGGCTCGCTTTCGGATTGTACGCGGGGTTCCAAACCACTTGCAGGTCGGGCTGGAGTCTGGCGAATGGGGTGAGTTGCAAGACGTAGCCGGGTTGGGGAACCTGATACTTCAGCCCGATGCCGGGCGGGGGCAGGAGGTTGGCGGGCACGGCGTTGGTAGGCACCTTGATTAGCTGGCCCAGGCTGCCGTTGATAAGCACTTGGCCCGGTCCAGCGCTTGGGGAGGCTGACTCTGCCCGTGCTGGCTGCGTAAGGGCACAACAGGCGCAAGTGCATTGAACCAGCAGGTCTGCGAGATACGTGAACGAGGAGGCGTGGAATTGGCGCATCAGCTTTGTCACTCGTTAGTTTCAGAAGGCGAGCTTCGGGCAGGAGTCGTTGGCGCCGCCGGCGTCGTCTGGCTCGGGCTGGAGGAGAAGACAGACACCAGGCGCGAGATCAGCACCGCCATGTAGAACAGTCCGGTGATGGCTTCCATCATCGCGAGCATTCGGGCGACTCTGGAAACTGGCGCGATGTCGCCGTAGCCGACGGTGCAGAGGGTGATAACACTGAAGTAAAGGGCGCTGAAACCATCCAATGCGCCCGGCGCATCCGGGGCCGCAGGCAGAGTGAACGCGTGTGGGTTCAAGCGGGCGACGGCGGCGTAGGCCGGCGCCCACAGCAAAGCCAGCATCAAAAAGCCCGCCACACCGGCGCAGAGAACGTTGGTGTCCACCCGGGGTGCGCGCACAATGAAAACGAGTAGGCGCGCGATGACAAAGGAGAAGAAGGCGACGGTGGCCACGAAAAAGATTGCCGGATGCAGCAGGTCGGGGCGGAAGTGGTT
>CAIXUF010000035.1 GCA_903922535.1 Candidatus Hydrogenedentota bacterium | reverse complement strand
GTCCCCCGGTAACAGCCCCTTTAACGGTGGTGGTGGATTCTACGTTGGGGGCATGACCGGGAACATCACCGACTGCACATTCAACGGAAACTCTGCCGACAACCAAAACGGTGGCAACGGCGGCGGATTCTCCACTGTGGGCACCTTCAACGGAAATATCACTGACTGCACATTTACCGGAAACTCTGCCCGCCAATACACCGGTGGCACCGGCATGGGCGGCGGATTCTACGTCAGCAGCACCTTCACCGGGGATATCACTGACTGCTCCTTCAACGGACAAAACGCTGCCGGTAACAACGTTAACGATGGACTCTATATTGGATCCCACTTCAAGGGGAGCGTGGAACGCAACATTTTCGATGGGAATTCCGGGGGGGGCGCGGTTACTTTGTGGGATACCAGCGGGGGGAAGTCCGTGGATGCAAACTTAGACAACAACCTGTTTCTGTACAATCACGGGTCGGCAGCGGGCGTAGCCTGTTTGACCGCGCAGAACGTGTGGCTGGTGAACAACACGTTTGTGGGAAGTGCGGCGGGCGAATCGGAGGTCCGTATTGGGAGTTCGGCGAGTTCCTCGATTATTCAGAACAACATTTTCTGGAAGATCGCCACTGCCATTTTGGAAGATTCCGTGTTGACCCTTACGATTACAGACAATGATTTCGCGAACGTGACGAACATCCTGAACCAGAACGGCTCTGCATTGGGGAATGATGTGGACCACCTGGCGCAGACGATCAGCGGTTTCCAGAACAACCAAGTTTGGGCGCCGGGCGTGGTGGGCGAAAGCGTGGTGACGGGCACTTTGTCTGAGACTGGAGTGTACGATCCGACCACAAATGTGACGGTGTTCACCGACGCGACGATGGCATGGACGCCGGGCCAGTGGGCCGGCGCGGCCCTAAATATGTCTGGGGCCGCTGCGCCCGGCATGGCCGGCACGCACGTCGATTTCCGCATTGTCGATAATACCGCAACGACCTTGTCGATCAGCGGCAATCTGACGGTGACGAGCTATGACTCCGCGGGACATCCTTACTGGATAGATGACTATCGACTCGACTTGGGCACGTCAAACGTCGACGCCAGCAACACCAAGGGGATATCGCCCGATTTCTCGGGCAACCCCCGCCCGCAGGGCGCCGCGTGGGATATTGGGGCGTACGAGTCCCCACCGCCGGTCATCGTTCCCAACGTGGTGGGCATGACCCAAACCGCGGCACAGACCGCCATCACCAACGCCGGCCTAGCCGTGGGCACTGTGAGCCAAGCGTACAGCGCGACGGTTGCTCTGGGTCTGGTCATCAGTGAGTCCCCGATGGCGGGCACCCAAGTGGGAGCAGGATCGTCCGTCAACCTCGTGATATCTCTCGGACCGTTCACCGTTCCCAATGTGGTCGGCATGACCCAGACCGTAGCGCAAATCGCCATCACCAACGTGGGCCTGACTGTGGGCACGGTGACGAAGCAGCACAGCGTGTTTCCGATAGGGCAGGTGCTGAGCGAAATCCCGACGGCAGGAACGTTGGTCTCTGGCGGGTCCGCAATCAATCTGGTGGTCTCTGACGGCGTGCCCGTCCCCAATGTGGTCGGCCAGCAACAGGCGACAGCCCAGACCACAATCACCAATGCGGATCTGACCCTGGGTACGGTCACCCAACAGCATAGCACTAAGCCGATAGGGCAGGTGTTGAGCGAGACCCCGACGGCAGGAACACTCGTCTCAGGCGGGTCCGCAATCAATTTGGTTGTTTCTGACGGCGTGCAGGTTCCGAATGTGGTTGGCCAGCAACAGGCGGCGGCACAGACTGCAATCACCAATGCGGGCCTGACCGTAGGCGCGGTCACGCAAACCTACAGCGACACTGTGCCCTCTGGCCAGGTCATCAGCCAGACCCCGGCAGCAGGGGTGGTCGTGGCTCCGGGTGCGGCGGTCAGCCTGACGGTGTCGAAAGGCCCCCAGACGGTTAGCGTTCCCAACGTGGTGGGCATGACCCAGACCACGGCGCATACCGCCATTACCAATGAGGGCCTGACCATGGGCGCGGTCATGCAAACCTACAGCGACACCGTACCGTCTGGTCAGGTCGTCAGCCAGACCCCGATGGCGGGTGCTAGCGCCGCCATGGGTGCGGCGGTCACCCTGACGGTGTCGAAAGGCCCCCAGACGGTGAGCGTTCCGAATGTCGTCGGACAGACCCAGACCGCCGCGACGATATCTATCACCAACGCGGGCCTGACCGTGGACACCGTTAGTTTGGAATACAGCAACACTGTTTCTGCTGAAGACGTGATAAGTCAGGATCCCGCTGCGGGCACGAGCGCGGCCCCGTTAACACCGGTGAACCTCACAGTATCGAAAGGCCCCCAGCAGCAGCGTTGCGGTTGTTCCGGAGGGACCATCGGCGGTAACGGCCCCACAGGCAAGAGCGGCGATGCAGTGCTGCTTTTCTCTGTGAGTGCAGTGCTGTTCCTTGTTGGACGTCGGAGTCAACGGCGCTTGTCTCTACAGTAATTCAACTGTTCGTGCCGGTAGGGTGCACAGGCAAGGAGAGCGTGCGATGCGGAGAACTTCATTGGTGCTGGGGTTCGTTATGCTGGCGGTATGCATGGCGGTTGCGGGGTGTTCAAAAAAGGTGACCGTGTCCAACGTGGTAGGACTGACGCAGGCGATGGCATCCACAACCATCGTTCACGCGGGACTTACGGTCGGCACGGTCACGCATGTGTACAGCATGACCGCGCCGCTAGACTCCGTCGTAAGCCAGGATCCGGCGGCAGGTGCGGTGGTCAGTCCCGGCACCGCCGTATCGCTGATGGTGTCCAAGGGCCCCCAGCAGTACACGCTGACGTACGCGGCGGGGGCTAACGGGACGATCATCGGCACCTCGCCGCAGACGGTAAACTCCGGCGGGAACGGGTCGCCGGTGATTCCGGTGCCGGGCAACTGCTACCACTTCGTGCAGTGGAGCGACGGCTCAACGCAGAACCCGCGCACGGATACGAACGTGACGGCGAACGTCTCAGTGACTGCAACCTTTGCGATCAACCAATACACACTGACCTACACTGGGGGCGCGAATGGCACGATCACCGGCGCTTCGCCACAGACGGTGGAATGCGGCGGAATCGGGTCGCCGGTGACGCCGGTGCCGGGTACCTGCTATCACTTCGTTCAGTGGAGCGACGGCTCGACGCAGAACCCGCGCACGGAAACGAACGTGACGACTAACATTACCGTGAGCGCCGTCTTCGCCCCCGACCCATACACACTCACATACACCCCTGGGGCGAACGGCACGATCACCGGAGACTCGCCACAGACGGTGGACTGCGGCGGAAACGGGTCGCCGGTAACGGCAGTCCCGGCCACGGGATTCCACTTCATTCAGTGGAGCGACGGCTCGACGCAAAACCCGCGCACGGACACAGACGTGACGGCTAACATTACGGTGGCGGCGGGCTTCGTCTCCAACCAGCAATATACGCTCACATACACGGCGGGTACGGGCGGAAGAATATCCGGCATCTCGCCGCAGACAGTGTATTCCGGCACATCGGGAACTGCCGTCACAGCGGTTCCGAACGTGGGATACCATTTCACGTCTTGGAGCGACAGTACGACGGCCAACCCGCGTACGGACAAGAATGTCGCCGGCAACATTACGGTGACCGCCGGCTTCGCAATCAACCCCTACACGTTGACCTATGCAGCGGGGGCGAACGGAGCGATTTCCGGTATGACGCCGCAGACGGTGAATTATGGTGGCGGCGGCACGGCGGTGACGGCGATCCCGAATACAGGCTACCACTTCGCTCAGTGGAGCGACGGTTCGGCAAAGAACCCGCGCACAGACACGAACGTGATGGACAACGTCTCGGTGACGGCCAGCTTCGCGCCTGGTGGCTACACGCTTACATACACGGCGGGTGTGGGCGGCACGATTTCGGGCACGACGCCGCAGACGGTTAACCATATGGCGTCGGGTACGGCGGTCGCGGCGGTGGCAGGCCTGGATCACAGCTTTAGCAAATGGAGCGACGGCTCGACGCAGAACCCGCGCACAGACACAAACGTGATGGTGAACCTCTCCGTGACGGCCCTCTTTGTCGTGTCGAACCCGATGCCTGGGAAGCAACTCATGCAGTTCGGATATGGTCCATTGACGCAGGCGGTCCCGTCGCCGGATGGAACCGAGATGCTGACGGGGAGTGGAGACGGAAATGCCCGGCTCTGGAACCTTGCCACGGGGGATGTGCTCGTGGTGTTCACGGGCCATACAGGTGGTGTGACTTCCGTGGCGTTTTCGAGGGACGGGACGAAGGTGCTCACGGGCAGCGCGGACTGGACGGCGAAACTATGGGACGCGGCCACGGGTGAATTACTCCAAACTTTCTGGGGACAAACGGAGCAGACGGTGAATTCCGTAGCATTTTCGCCGGACGGAACGCAGGTGCTCATAGGCAGCCAAGACAAGACCGCGAGGCTGTTTGACGCGGCCAAGGCCACGGTGCTCCAGACGTTCTCAGAAAGCAGCGCGGTGAATTCCGTGGCGTTTTCGCCCGATGGAAAGCAGATTCTTACGGGCAACGCGGATGCGACCGCGAAGCTGTGGGACGCAACGACGCTCCAACCGTCATCGCCGGTGCTGCTTTTTACCTTTTCGGGGCATAAGAACTCTGTGACATCCGCAGTCTTCTCGTCGGATGGGACAGAAATCGTCACCGGAAGCAAAGACAATACCGCCAAAATTTG
>CAIXUF010000034.1 GCA_903922535.1 Candidatus Hydrogenedentota bacterium | reverse complement strand
GGTAGCAGCGCCGTGCCAGAATTGGTCTGGTTCCAGCGGTCTGAAGCGCCGACACCGGGGCGGGGCGTGGGTGCGCAACAGGGAGACATGGGCGAAACCTTGGTTGATCAGGGAAATATACAGACAGTTGGGCGTGCGGCGTCTGCTGGGACTGCGGCGGTGGAATCTCTTGCCACCATGAACGCACCGGTTGGGCCCGCCGATTCGCGCGGTCCGGGATTTGGGGCACCCTTGGTTGGACAACGGGCTTCTGCCGCCGTGGGAACCGCGGAATCAGGCTTTGCATCAATCGGTTCGCTGCAAGTGGCGAAGGCGGAGACAGAAGCGTTTCAATTGGGTGGTCTGGGCAGCGGTGGTCTGGGGGGCATTACCGCGCCGGTGGGTGGGGCTGGCGATCGTGGTTCGGTCCAGATGGACGTAGACATAAGCTTGAGTGAGGGCCCGCCGAAAGGACGGACGACGTCGGACATTTCGGCGTCACCGTGGGGGCCTGAGGCGCATCGATCGATACTTTCGGTAGGAAATGCTCCTTCCCCGGATTCTGTGCCGGAAAAGGCGATCTATAAGATGCGCAAGCCGGAGAAGCGCCGGCAGTTTATCAAGGAACTTGGCGGCACACCACAGACGGAGGAGGCTGTTGAGCAAGCTCTTTCATGGTTAAGCCGTGCGCAAAGTGATGACGGACGATGGGACATTGGCGGTTTCAAATTGCTGAAGGAATGCGGTGGTGCGGGCGATTTAACGAAAGAAGATGTGGCCGCGACAGGGCTGGCGTTGCTGGCTTATCTGGGGGCCGGATACACGCACCTCGACGGTGAGCATCGCGAAACAGTCCGGAAGGGGCTCGACTGGCTGTTGAACGTGGAGAAAGAAAATGGCGACATCCGGGGACCCGGGCAAATGTACGGCCAGGCGATGGCCACGGCGGCGCTTTGCGAGTCGTATTCGCTTACAGGTGACCAGCGCCTTTTGACGCCGGCTCAGCGGGCAGTCCAGTTCATTGTGAATTCTCAGACGCCGGAAGCCGGATGGCGATACGAGCCCCGGATTGACAGCGATACCTCTGTAACCGGATGGCAGATCCTGGCGCTCAAGAGCGCCCGAATTGCTGGAATTACGGTGCCTGAACAGACCTTCAAATGGACGGGACTCTGGCTGGACAAAGTCCGGCAGGGGAAGGAAGGGGGGCTTTACGCCTACAAGGCCGGACATGTCGTGACCCCTGTCATGACGGCGGAGGGATGGTTCTGTCAGTTGTTCATGGGCGAACAGGCGCGAAATCGGGGGCAAGCTGAGTCCATTGGTTACCTGATGCAGAATCTTCCCATTTGGGCGCCGGCGAGCCGCTCGGTTCACATGTACTATTGGTACTATGCCACCCTGTCGCTCTATCTCTCGGGCGCGAAAGAGTTTGAAGACTGGAATGCAGCGCTCACGCAGGCGTTGCTTGTGGGGCGCCGCACTTCGGGGCCCGCGGCGGGGAGCTGGGATCCTGTGTGCCAGCTGGGACCGCGCGGAGGGCGCGTTTACACGACCGCCGCCGGTGCCTTGTGTCTGGAGGTCTACTACCGCTTTCTGCCCCTCTACAGGCAGAAATAGAGGCAAGGTTACGCGTACAGTGGGCCTTGCGTGCCTCGTCCGAAGTGTCTTCGCGAAGGCGGGCGCCACTGGATCGGCACATTTTGGCATCCTGCGCCGCAAGGGCGCAGGGACGCTGCACCATATCGGAGATGCGTCCTTCCTTATCCAATCGGCATTTACCGTATGCCCTGCGAGAGCCGTCCCGCCTTTTCAGCGTATTCCTTGAAGAGGGATACATACAGGCGGTAGT
>CAIXUF010000033.1 GCA_903922535.1 Candidatus Hydrogenedentota bacterium | reverse complement strand
CGCAGTCCCTGTGACGGCGGCTGTCTTTTTTTCTCCCGGCGGTGGCTGCACCGCTGCCATTGTCGCCGAGTTGCAGAAGGCAAAATCGAATGTGTTGGTGCAGGCCTATTCGTTCACCTCGAAGGACATTGCCAAGGCTTTGGTGGCTGCCAGCAAGCGAGGCGTGATGGTTCAGGCGATACTGGACAAGTCCAACCTGGCCGAGAGGTATTCATCCGCCGATTTCATAGCACACGCCGGAATCGTGACGCTCATTGATTCTGAGCACGCCATTGCTCACAACAAGGTGATGGTGATCGATAGCGGCACGGTCATTACGGGATCGTTTAATTTTACCAAGGCGGCCGAGGGACACAACGCCGAAAATCTGCTCGTGATCCAGGGCACGGTTCTTGCGGCGAAATACATCGAAAACTGGAAGGTGCACGCCGCTCATTCAAAGGTGTATGTGGGGCGGTAATTTGGTTGCGGCAACGTGTGGTTAACATTCGGTTGACGTGGTCTGCGTGGGATCAAGTCGTGAACTGACGGGGCACCGTCATTTGGGATAAAGGCGATATGCCCGACGTTTGTCAGATGCCCTGCTTCTCCGTCGAAGACGGAGTGTTCCATATCCGCTCCAGTTCGATCCAATATCGCCTGCAGTGGCAGCCGGAACCACTGGCCATGGAGCACATTTGCGGGGCAAGGTCGTGGCGGCAATGCTATCCTGACTTCCGCCTCGTCCGGCCGGTTGAGCCGAAGACGAAGAACGAGTTGCTGGCCATTGACCTCCCGAAGGACCTTTTGGCGGACGAACAGAAGGCGGCTGCATTTGCCTCCTTCCGTGCCATGTTGCCAGAGAATGTCGTACGGCCCGTGGAGCAATTCGGTAGCCACCAGTGGGCAATGTTGGTGTTTTTGCATGATCGCAAGGAGGCATGTGAACTTGCCGCCTACAACCCGGTTCTTGCCTACGCCCTGGCCAACCATGCCGATTTCCGAGGCACCAGGTGGGAACTGGCACCTGGTGACGCCGGTCGGCACAGCAAGGACCGGCAGCGGGACATCCTGCAATGGCTTGGATTTCCCGGCACGGAGGCCATGGTAAAACTCTTCCACAAGATGGCACCGGAATCTGTCTCTCCGATCATACTACGCCATCTCCGTAACGCACTGCGTGAAGATGACCGCATCCCCGGACTTCTGGCTCATGTGCCGAACATTAATGCCGGCGTGTTGTGGAGCGTCATCAGTCCGAACCTGCGAGAGATCATGTCTCCGAAACTGCTGCTGGCCATCGCATCGAACGAAGACGACATGGTTCTGGCTCAGACGCCCGATCGACTGTCAGCGGTTCTGGCACTCCTGAAAAGCGTAAATTGGCGTCCGCCGACTACGCCCATGACCACGCTGGTCCAAGTGGAACGGTTACTGGAGGAGAGCGATGCCTTGTATCGGGAACACCTCGTGCGACAGGATCAGGCTCGGCAGCGGGCCGCTGCTGCGGCTGCCGCACGGATACGGCGTCGCCGGGTGGCTGAAGAAGCCGTGAGGAGACGACTGCAACAAGAACAACTCATGCGGCCTTTCCCGCCGCCGCCCATCCCTGGGACGGACGACATCGTGCCGATTACGTCGGCGGCTGAACTACTCGGCGAAGGCGTGGATCAGGCCAACTGCGTGGGCGGGTATCATGGGATGGTGAAACTCGGACACTGCTACATCTATCGAGTGCTCAAACCGGAACGTGCAACGCTGTCGCTTGTCCCCGACACCTGCGGAGGTTGGCGGCGTTCGGAGTTGAAACTCTGCCGGAACAAGAAGCCAAGTAACTCGACGGTCAGGCACGTGGACGGCTGGCTGGACCGGCATAGTTTGTCGGTGTAGAAAGCCCGGTGAAAACCTGTGGATAGCGCCAAAGCAGCGCCAAAAGGAGGGCATTAGGTCGGCGCAGCATTACGACTCAGTTTGCCTTCTTCCCATAGAACCTGACGCATTCGCAAATGTAATCGGTGTCGTAGATTGTTCCGCAGGTCTTAAAAAAGCCTGTGCTCGTGTTGCACACGTTCCCGTCAGACAACAGTTTCATATCACGCGGAATCGTTTGCCCACATGCCTTGCAGTGCTTCTCACATTGTGTCTTTCCTTGTCCTCCGTATGGCACAAAGAGCGGCTTCTGGCACGT
>CAIXUF010000032.1 GCA_903922535.1 Candidatus Hydrogenedentota bacterium | reverse complement strand
TGTAGGCGGCGGATGAATTCGTGAGTGTCGTCAGCAGTTTCGTCGAGTCATACACCGGTGCCGCCGTCCATGTCCCCGTGACCGCCGCCGTCCCGTTCATCACGAAGCGCGGGTTGCCGTCCACATTGCCGCTGTTCCCCGCCAGGGCGTTGATTGCCGCGGCACCATGCAGGAGCGTGGTGCCCTCGTCGAAATAGTCCCCGTCCGGGTTGTTCTGGAACAGGCAGTTGACCGCGACGGGGTCCGAGGTGCCGTCGGCCTCGTAGACGGCCTGAAGCGGGTCATTCTCAAATATTGTGTTCCTCAGTGCGGGATTTGACCCGCCTCCACAGTACAGGCCGCCCCCGCTGGCCGTCGTCTGGCCGCTCACAATGTCGCAATTGATGAAAGACGGTGACGACGCATTGCAGTACGCCCCGCCGCCGCGCGCTGCCGCGTTGCCGGTGATTAGACAGTTTGTGAAGGTCGGCGCGGCCCCGGAAACGCAGAGGACACCGCCGCCGTTTTGGTCCGTTGAATTCCCGATGAAGTACGTCTTGCTCACCGTCGGCAGGGCCGCGGCGCCGCTGCAGTAAATGCCGCCGCCGCCCAGCGTGGTCAAGGTCGTGCTGGACACGTTGTTGCCGATGAGGACGCAGCCCGATATCGTTGGCGACGACGAGATACAGCAGATGGCGCCGCCGGCCGCGTTGGTGCCGCTCGCTGTGTTCATGCCCAGCACACATGCCGTGATCGCCGGATTCGACGACGCGTTGCAGGCAATCGCGCCCAGGGTTGACGAGTAGTTGGCGTAAAACGCGCACGTCGATATCGCCGGACTCGAACCGCTGGCGTATATGGCGCTGCCCGACGCGGCAATATTGCCGGCCAGCGTGCAGTTGACAATTGTGTTCGTGCTGTTCACGGTGACGCAGTAGATGCCGCCGCCCAAGTAATTGGGCGCCGTCGCGTTGTCGGCCCTTCCGCCGACGACGGAAAACCCGTCAAGGCGCGCGTTCGTGATTCCATTCATGGTCACCACGTGATAACGGGGAGTCACCGTGCTGGCGTTCAGTGAAGTCGCGTTGGCGGCAAGATTGCGCTGGGTCAGCAGCGTCTCCGTGCCCGCGAAACCGCCGTACAGGGCCACCCCGGTTTTCACCGTGATCGTTTCGGCATAAGTTCCGCCTTTTACCCATACCTGCACCTGCGTCGGGGCCGTGTAGGCGGCCGCGGCCGCGTCGATTCCGGCCTGCACCGTCGTCTTGGCCGCGCCCCAGGACAGGCCGTTCCCCGTGCCGGCTGAGGCGGCATCCACGTAGTACGTCGCAGCCTGCGCCGCAGTGGCACCGGTCAATGCCAGCATCAGTACGACCACGCCAAACACCCTGATTTTATGGGACGACAACATGATTTCTCACTTTCTGCTCAATGTGGGAGAGCAGGCGACAGATCGAACTAATGCAGGAGTGAAACTTCCGCGGTTGTACAGCGCCACGGAAATTGCCCGCGTCAGCCTTGAACAAGTAATCTGCTCCAAGACAAGCCTCACTGTTTAGTCTAGTCTATTTGTCGCTTCCTGTAAAGGCCAAATTTCGTCGCGAGAACCGGTTTGGCATGGATCTGCGCGTGTCCGCTTCGCCATTCTGGGGTTGTCCAATGCCTGCATGCCCATAATCGGCCCCTTTCCGGACGGTCTTTTCGTCAGGCATCCCTTCAAACCGGCCCTATTCGGGGCCACAATCGGCACTCTTCCGTCAGTCCAGCCAGCGCCAAGAACGGTTCAATCCCCGTGTTGAACGCGCAGTCTGGGCAAGGAGACTTTCCCGTTTTTCATGTATTTATCGACCGGCCAAGCCTCAGACCATTCTGGAATCGGGACGAGGTTGGGTCGTAACAGATTGTATTGCAGCGAATTACGGCAATGCGTGGGCTGTCCCCAAACTGACATGCACCAGGCACAACCAGGCACACTCCCTTTCGCCAATCTGCCGGATCGCCCGCGACCCGCAGTCTCCCCACACACAGGGTTTACTTTGCCGCGCGGGAAAAGTATAGTGTTGCCTCACCCAAGCAAGGATTGACGCTGTATGCAGGAGAACGCCCGCGCAGATGCGTTGTTGAAGCGCGCTTTGGACGAAAACCAGCCGTCCCTCTCCGAGTATGACTCGAAACGCGTGCTTGCCGAATATGGTGTGCGCGTAATTGATGAGGATCTGGCCTGCAATGCCGAAGCGGCGGTCTCCCTGGCCGGCACACAGGGTTATCCGGCGGCGGTGAAAGGCTGCGCGCCCGGCCTCGCGCACAAGTCCGACCGCGGGTTGGTGCAGTTGAACCTGGCCAACGCCGCGGCCGTCGAGACGGCGGCCCGCGAAATCCTGGACGCGGGGATGCCCGCCGTTCTTGTCCAGCGCATGGCCGCGGGCAGGCGCGAAATCATTGTCGGCGGCGCGCGCGACGCCGCTTTTGGCGCGTACGTCATGATGGGCATCGGCGGCACCGCGGTCGAGGCCATGGCCGACGTGTCGTTCCGTCTTCCCCCGCTGGACGACCGGGACGCCCGCGAGATGGTCCTTGAATTGCGCGGGCGGAGCATGTTCGATGCGTTTCGCGGAGAGGTTCCGGTGTCCATGCCGGCGCTGGCCGAAACGCTGCGCGCCGTGGGCCGGATTCTGAACGATCACCCGTGCGTGTCGCACATCGACATCAACCCGCTGATCATTGAAGACGGCATCCCCGTTGCCGTGGACGCGCTGATATCGCTTTCCAGTCCGCCGGCCGAGTCATTGGCGGCTGAACCGGGCACGCGCAAGAACCGCGGCGACCAGTTCAAGGCCCTCTTTGAACCGGACAGCGTCGCCATCATTGGCGCATCCGAGGACCCGGCAAAGTGGGGCTTCCGCATCCTCTTCAACACGCTGGAAGGCGGCTTTCAGGGCCGACTCTACGGAGTCAACCCCAGGCACCCCGAACTGCTTGGCGTGCCGTGTTTCCCAAGCATAGCGGCCCTGCCGGAAACGCCGGACCTCGCGTTGATTGTGATTCCGCCGCCCGCCGTGCCCGCCGCGGTCCGTGAATGCGCGGCGA
>CAIXUF010000031.1 GCA_903922535.1 Candidatus Hydrogenedentota bacterium | reverse complement strand
GACCGGCCAGCCCAAGGGCGTGCTGGAAGGCGGCGTGCTGGAGCACCAGCTCCGCGAGCTTGAGGTGGAATGCCTGGCGCTTGAAGTGCCGGACAGCATCATCATCGACGTCAGCCCCATGGTCGTCGGCGACGTGCTCCACGTGTCCGAGGTCGTTCCGCCGGCGGGCGTCACCATCCTGAGCGACGGCGACCAGCCCATCGCGTCCCTGAGCCTTGCGCGCGCGGCCACCGAAGCCGCCGAAACCGCGGCCGAGCCCGAAGCGGCGCCGGCGGCGGCGGCGGGCAAGGAAAAGGAAGGCGGCAAGTCCTGATAGCAGGGGCTTTTGCCTGGTCTGTCACCGTCCCGTTCCTGAAAGGCTGGCGGCATGAAGATGATTGCGGGTCTCGGCAACCCCGGACCGCGCTACAAGAACACGCGGCACAACCTGGGTTTCATGGTCTTGGACGGCGTGGCCGGACGCCTGCACGTTGCGCTTGACCGCGAAAAGCATCAGGGCCTGGTGGCCGACACGGTCCACGCCGGATCAAAGGTGATTCTGGTCAAGCCGCTGACCTTCATGAACCTGAGCGGCGCGTGCATCGCGGAAACGGCGCGAAACAAGGTGTTTGATCCCGCCGACCTGCTGGTGGTGGTGGACGATGTGAATCTGCCCCTCGGGCGGCTTCGGTTCAGGCCGGGCGGAAGCGCCGGCGGCCACAACGGGCTCAAGTCAATCATTGAACGGCTTGGATCAGACGCCTTTCACAGGTTAAGATTGGGTGTCGGGGCCAGCAGGCCCGGCGAGAACCTGGTTGACCACGTTTTGAGCAGGTTTGGGCCGGACGAATGGCCCGAAGTCAATGCGATGGTGGACTGTGCCGTCGATGCGGTGCTGTGCTGGACCGCAGAGGGCATGCAGGCCGTCATGAACCGGTACAATGACCGCGGGTGTTCGCCCCGGGAAGGCAAGCGCAGTGTCGACGAACAAAAAGCACACGATTAGCGTTCTGGTGGACAACCAGTTTGGCGTGCTCGCGCGCGTCTCGGCCATGTTCAGCGCCCGGGGCTACAACATCATCAGCCTTTGCGTCGGTGAAACCGAGAATCCGGCCATCTCGCGCATGACCGTGACGGTGCGCGGCGACGACAACGTGCTCGCCCAAATCATCCAGCAGTTGCACAAGCTGGTCGATGTCATCTCGGTGGAGGATCTGACCAGCACCTCCTTCGTCGAACGCGAACTGGTCATGATCAAGGTGGGCGCCGGCAGCAAACGCCGGGGCGAGGTCATTCTGGTTGCCAACATTTTCCGCGCCCGCGTCGTCGACCTGGACCCTGAAACCATGACCGTCGAGGTCACCGGATCGGGGGAAAAGGTCGCCGCCTGCGTTGAGATGATGCTCCCCTTCGGCATTATTGAGCTGGTCCGGACGGGCGTGATTGCCATATCCCGCGCGGCATCGGCCGCAAACACGCAGGAAACGGATTAAACAGCGTCCGGCCGCGGCCGGACAGGCTATAGCGAGAGGTACAAGTTGAACAAGGCGATGGACAACCACGGAGGCGGCCTGCAGGCCGGCTTGAAAGGGTGTGCCGATTGCGGCGCGCCCGCACCCCGAACGAAACGCGCCGCGTTTCCTTCGGGTGACCGGGAGTCCGCGCAGTGCGTTGGCGAATCCGCGCCGCAACCCTGAACGGGGTTGCGGCGTTTTCTTTGCAATCATGACGCCGCCCCCGGGCGAACGAGGAGACACAATGTTGAGAAAACTCCTTGAGCTCCAGCAGCTCGACACGAAGATTGGCGCTTTGAAACAGCGCGAGCAGGAAATTCCGCGCCAGAAGGAAAGTT
>CAIXUF010000030.1 GCA_903922535.1 Candidatus Hydrogenedentota bacterium | reverse complement strand
GGCGGCGGGCGTGCCCTTTCCCGCGGAAGGGTTGCCCATTCTGGAACGCTACCTGAAAAGTTCCTTTGACAATCCCGACAACCTCAATTCCTATTTCGACCCCGAGAAAGGCGGCGCGCGGTTCATCGAGTTCCATAACATGCGCGAAGGATTGTATGGCCTGTGGACGCTGATTGCGGGGCGGAACAGCGATTGGGCCCGTGAAAAGGCGCACGCCATGCTGGAAACACTGGACCGGATCACCGACGCGGAAGGGCGCTGGTCGGTGGAGCGGCTGGAGCAACTGGGCATGAAGGACCGCAGTTGCGGCGTGTCCATTCCCAACGCATCCCGCATGGTAGACCCGCTGCTGGCGTACTACGAATGCACGCAGGACCCGCTGGCAATGAAACTGGCCGGGCTCTATGCGCGCCGGGGACTGGACACCGTGTATTTGCCGGACGGGCATTTCGCGCCCATGGAAAAGTCCTCCGGACACGTGCATTCCATCACATCCTCACTGAGCGGCATTGCGGCCTATGCCGCCAAAACCAATGACAAGTCCATGCTGGAGGCCTGCTGCCGGATCATGGATGTGGGTGTGCCCGACTATTTCAGTTCCTGGGGCTGGGGTGACGAGGTCTTTCCCGACCATCCCGCCGATGTGCCCGGCCGCGGCGAAATAAACCAGACCGGCGACGTGGTGCGTGCCGCACTTGTTCTCGGCGGGGTAGGCTTCCCCAAGTACTACGAAACGGCCGAGCGCTATTTGCGCAGCATGCTGCTGCCGACACAGCACCTCGACCGCGAGATGCGGGCCTATCTGCACGACAAAGAACAGCCTGCCGACGATTCAGAACGCGACGTGCTCAAGCGCACCGTCGGCGGTTACGCCATGCAACTGCCCAATGCGCGCATGCACAAGGGTGACTGGCCGCTCAGCACGCTCGACATTACCTCGGGCGCGGTCCATGCCATGAGTGAGTGCTGGCGGCACCGCATGGATCTGCGCGACGGCGCGGCCACGTTGAACCTGCTGTTCGACTGTGACACCGACACCCTTGCCGTAAAGAGCGGCCTGCCGCTTGACGGCCGCATCGAGTTCACCGCAAAGAAGCCGGTGAAACAGATTCGTGTGGCGCTTCCCGGCTGGATGGATGCCGCCTCCATCCGCACTGTGGTGAATGGAAAAACGCTGGAAACGAAGCCCCAATCCGGATACGCCGAATTGGGTGTGCTTAATCCCGGTGATACAGGCATCCTCAGCTTTGACCTGCCCTGCAGGCGGGAAAAGGAAACGGTCGACGGCATCGAATACACCACCACCTGGATCGGCAGCCAGATCATCGAGATTCTGCCGAGGGGTGAGGTCAGCCCGCTGCCATTTTAGAAGGAGTTGCCGTCACGCCGCCGGACGCCGGCGGAACACGGCCACCAGCACGAGAATCCAGGCTATCGCCATCAGGCAGGAGCGGACAAATCCGATTGCCGAATAGATCATCTGGATACTGATTCCTCCGAGGTTCATCCCGCTGTGGAAAAACTGGGGGAGAACGGCGTAGAGGACACCGAAGGCAATCACGTCGAACAGACAGATCAGGCTGGCAAGAAGAATCAGGAGCGCACCCCGGGAATCCCGCTGCCAGAACACCACCGACAGAATGGCCCCGATTACCCACACAGCCAACAGCGGAATCTGCGTCAACAGATTCGTCACGATTTGCATTGCGATTCCCATGATGGGCATGTGCGTCTCCTTGTGAGTTTTCCTATTCGTTGGGTTGTCCCGTTCTTGCGTGCATCTCCCGGGGGGAGGATGACACCCTTCACAATACAGACCTGTTCCTTCGCTGATGCCGCCGTGTTTTCACGGGTTGCAGTCCTTGATTTCTGCTACGCCATCCACGGCGACACGGTCGGTCGGCGGTTAGCCTGGCGGGATGATTATGAAACACGGCGCGACACAGTGCAAGCATGTGGCGCACCAAAACACGGGGGTTTCTGCAAAACCGTCCTGCAAAACAACCTGCAAGACCGTTTCTGCAAGACCGTTTCTTGTTCATTCCCGATGGTTCAAGTATACTGCTGGCGTCGGCCGCACCCGCATCGGGTTGGCCTGTTTCTTAGAAGGTGTTTAGGGCAAAAGATGCAGGATATGCGACGTTGGAGTGCTGTGCTGAGGACGGTCTGTACTGATTGGTGTCTCTTGGCATTACTGCTCTTGTCGGCGGCGGCGGCGGGTGTCTTTTATCTTTTTGTGCTTCCTGTCGTGCTGCACGACCCGACCTTTCTCAACCAAGGGGCGGGGGAGTGCAGTCCGAATCTCGCGTCTTCCGTGATGGTGGCGACGGGCAGGGGGTTCGCCGTGCCGCTGGAGGGTGAAGACCTCAAGGCATGGTATCCCGACGCACCCGAACTGGTGCGGTTCCTCCGGCACGAGACCATGCATCTGTCTCCCGGCCAGATTCCAGGCGACCTTCGCACCTGCAAACCCCGCTGCGACTGGGATTACCGCCATCGGTATCTGGTTTACGTGATCGGCGCGCTCTGGCGCGTGTTCGGCATTTCGTGGCACGTGGTTACGGCACTGCGCGTCGCCCTGTTTTGCGCCATGGCCGGAGCCGTCTACGGCCTGATGCGGCTCGGAATGGGGCGTCCGCTGAGCGCCGCGATCACGTTGTGTCTGACGTTGACACCGGCCATTATCGGCGTGAACCTCAATGTGCGCGATTTCGGAAAAGGCCCGTTTATTCTCGTCGCGATACTGGTTATTGGCCACCTGGTCAAACGCCCCGTGAAGCGAACCATGTTTTTCTTCCTGGCAACGCTGTTGGGCCTGATCATCGGCGTTGGCGTCGGGTTTCGGGCCGATGTGCTGGCCTGTCTCTTGCCCGCGTTGTTTGCGCTGATCTGCTGCCGCAGGGTGCGCGCAGGAATGGCCGCCGGAGAGCGGCTGGC
>CAIXUF010000029.1 GCA_903922535.1 Candidatus Hydrogenedentota bacterium | reverse complement strand
GGGCAGATAGCCTTCAGGGTTGACGGGCCGTTCGTTCTTGCGCACTTCATAGTGCAAATGCGGGGTGCTGGCATTGCCTGTGCCGCCGACGGCGCCGATGATTTCACCGCGTTTAATCTCTTGGCCCTCTTTGGCGAATTCCTTGTCCAAATGGGCATAGTAGGTTGACATCCCATTCTCATGGTCAACAATCATCACATTGCCGTAATCGCCATCCCAGCCCGCAAAGGCCACCTTGCCGGTTGCGGTGGCGCGCACCGGGGTGCCCTTGGCCGTTACAAAGTCGATCCCCTTGTGAATATGCCCCCTGCTTTTGGAGCCAAAGGTGGAGGTGACATACATGTTCTTGGGGTTTACGGGGTAGATGGAGGGCTGATTGGGGGGGACTTTGCGGTTCGCCGCTTTGGGCGACCGCTCCTGGTCCGAGGGCCAAGGTCCGTGCCCGTGGGCGCAACCTTGACTGATTGCGATGACGGCGGCAACAAACAACACCACCCCGCACCGTATCGTTCTATTCAGCCCATGCATGCCTTGGAAGAACTCCCGTTGGCCTAGACAGCGGCGACTCTACCACACCTTTTTCCGGCCATGCAACCTTGACACCGGTGCTGATTTGCGCATTTCAGGCCCGGCGCAGCACCACCCCCAAGGGATGCCGACTCCTGCCAACGGGCACGGCGGACAGCGTGTCCACCTGCGCGCACAACGGAATGTCAGACTCTTTGTGAATGCCGCGCAGTTTTTCGGCGTGCGGTGCGCTTTGGAAAAGCGCCTCGATTCCTTCCGCGACGATCTGCGGCAGCCACGTATTATATACGTCATGTCCCTCGCCGATTTGTGCGTCCAGTCCGCGCAACCGGGCCTCCTCCAGCGCGCGACAGGCAAGGACCACCGCCGCGACCCGATCCTCCCGCGCGTCGAATGCGGGATCGCCCATCAGCCCGGCGGGCACGATGACGATATGCGCGCCCGCCGCCGCGGCCCGGTCCAGTGCGGCGCGCGCCGCCGCCGTGGCGTTGGTCGGCGCACCCATCAGCACCGCCGCCGCGCCCCAGGCCTCCACCAGCCGGCCCGCGCCGGTGGTTGTCGTGAAGATGACCCGCCTCCCGGAGGCATGCGCCGCCTCGGCGGGGCTGTTGCCGTGATCGAAGCCCTCCGGCGGCAGGCCGCCGCGCTCTCCGTAAAGCAGCGCGTCGGGCCAGTCGGCCCGCGCGGCGAAGGTCTCCTCCACCTCGCGCACCGCCAGAATCTCCAGCGCCCCGGCCTCCAGCAGCGCCGCCGCCGTGGCGCTGGCGCGCAGCGCGTCCACAATCACCGCGACCGCGCCCCGTTCCCGCGCAAAGGCGCAGCCTGGCGCGCCTTCGATGATATGAATGTTCATGCCGTTCCTCGTGTTTTCATATGAGCCGGTATGCGGCGGGATGATACCATACAGAGATTCTGCACGACATGCAGCTCCGTCATTTACGCTTCTCCGTGATTCCCGCTTTCGGGGCCTTCCAAAAGGGTTGACCCCTGGGAACATGTTGACATATGGATATATTTGTAATATGATATAAGTATGCTTAAGGGCGGTTTTGCCAAGGAGGCGCGCGGCCTCCTCGCGGCACGCGTCGCGGCGACGCAATCCGGCACCGCGCATGAAGCAAACAGCGTACACGGATGAAGTTCGCGCTTAACCGACGCGTATAATGAACAAAGTCTGGCGAACGATTCACACAAGATATATACTTCGCGCGACAAAATGTCTTTTGGGAACATCCCGTTGGCGGGAATGCCGATGGGAGAACGCTTGTGAACAGAGAGGAGCAGCGCAAATGATGCGTAGAACAATCTGGATGTGCCCGGTGATCGCGCTGATCGCGTGCGTCACGGCGGCCGCGAAAGACGCGCCGTTGCGCGTGCTTGTTTTCAGCGGGCTCAACAATCACGACTGGAAATCCACCACGCCGCCGCTGGTCGATATGCTCAAGAGATGCCCGCGCTTCGGCATGGTCGATGTCACGGAGAGCCCCGGCCAATGCGACGCGGCCACGTTTGACAACTACGACGTCATCGTGTCGAACTGGACACCCTATCCCAGGACGGCGCGCGAATGGCCCGAGGCAACGGAGAAGGCCTTTCTCGACTTCGTCCAGAACGGCGGCGGATTCCTGGTGATTCACGCCGCCGCCTGCACGTTTCAGGAATGGCCCGAATTTCAGAAGGTCATCGGACTGACATGGGAGAAGGACAAGACGAGCCACACTGCGTACAGCACCTTCAAGGTGGGCATAAAGGACGCGAAGCATCCCATCGTGCAGGGCCTGGGCGATTTCTACACGACCGATGAGCTGTACCAGAACATGGTTTGCATGACCGACAATCCGTTTGACGTCGTGTTCGATGCGTATTCGGCCAAGTCCGTCAACGGCACCGAGAAGAACGAACCCATGCTAATCACGATGAGCTACGGCAAGGGACGGGCCGTGAACCTGATGCTGGGACACGACGCGCCCGCGATGCGCAACGTCGGATTCCAGACGCTGCTGCTGCGCGGCACGGAATGGGCCGCAACCGGCCGCGTGACAATTCCGGCACCAAAGGATTGGCCTTCGAGCCACGCCGCGGGATGCGTTTCGGGCCTCGACGCGGCCGCCGCAGTGGCCGCCGCCAAGGGGTATCGCAGAAATGAAGACCGCACAGCCTTGGCGGTGGTGGAGAATCTGGTGGCCGCCGCGACAAGCCGCAAAGAGGGCGCGGCGCTTGCGGCCGTGCTGGCGGACGCACTGAAGGGCGACGCGACAACCGACGCAAAGGAGTTCTTCTGCCGCGAACTGGGCGTCATCGGAACGGATAAAGAAGTTCCCGCGCTGGCGGCCTTGCTCAACGATGAGGCCGTCGAGACCTCGGCCCGGCGCGCCTTGGAACAGATTCCCGGTAACGCAGCGGACAAGGCACTGCTCGATGCGCTCCCGAATGCCTCCGCAAAACTCGCCGTCGGCATCATCAACTCCCTGGGCGAACGCCGCACACGCGGGGCCGTGCCCGTCCTGGCGGAGCGGCTCAAGAATTCGGGCGCGGATATCGCAATGGCTTCAGCGGTGGCATTGGGCAAGATTGGCGTCAAGGAATGCGCGGGCCCGTTGCGCGAAGCACTGGCAAAGGCCCCCGTGGAACGACGCGCCGCCTTTGCCGAAGCCTGCATGGCCTGTGCCGCGACGTTGCGCGGTTCTGAAGCCAAAGCATTGTACAAAAGCGTCGAGGATGCAAAGGTCGACGCATCGACCCACGCAGCGGCCTGGCTGGCGCGCGCAACGATGTCCGGCACAACCTGTGTCGGCGAGGCCGCGCAAGCCGTCAAGGGCGAAGACCGGCTCCTGCGCGAAGCCGCGCTGCGTTATCTCCGGGAAACAAAGGGCGAGGCGGCAACGCGCGCGTTGACAGGCCTGTTGAAAGACGCCAATCCGGGCGTGCTGGTGCTGGTTCTCGCGGCATTGTCCGACCGCGGCGACACAAAGGCGTCGAAAGAGGTGCTGCCTTTGGCGACCCATGCCGAGGTGGCGGTGCGCATTGCGGCCATCAAGGCACTGGCTAGCGTGGGAACAGAAGAAGCCGTGCCGGTCCTGCTGGACCGTGCCGCGCATGCCGATGGGGCCGAGCGCGACACCGCGCGGATGAGCATTGACCGGTTGAACGCAAAAGGCGCAAACGCCGTTTTGAAGAAATCAGCCACCGACAAGACACCCGAACTGCGGATGGAAACGATGCGGGCGCTGGCAGGCCGCAAGGCGGTCAAGCTGACGGATGTCGCGCTGAACGCCACGGCAGACCCCGACCCGCGGGTCCGCGTGGAGGCATGGAAGGCATTGAAGATTTTCGCGGACAAGAAATGCCTGTCGATTATGCAAGATCGCCTAAAGGCGGTCGGTGACGCAGAACGTGCCGCAGCCGAAGAGGCGGTCTCCGCCGTGACAAAATAGCAGCGGGAAGGTAGAGAAATACGAAGCTTCCCTATCTTCTTTGTTCCGTCGTGTGTCACCCGGCCTGCTCTTGAATGAACCGCTGCCGACAACTATGATTGCCGTGTCCGGCTTTCTTTCCTGGGGTCACTTATGGCACGTGGTATTCCATATAGGCATCCTGACCTAATCGCCGCTATGGTGGGCGTGTTTGTTGCTTCGCTGTTGCTGGCTTGTGGAGTTGCCTTCTGGTTCCTCCAAAGGGCTCCTGCCAAACCCGTGGGGCCTGTCTTGACTGCGTCTGCCGCACCGGCGCAAAGACCACAGGAAGCTCTACAGCCGGCACCCTCAGCACCCGTCCGCCAGATTCCGCTCGAACCCCATCCCACGTTGGGGTATTGGCCCCAGGCAGAGGCGGAATTCTCGGCAACAGCCCGGGATGGCAACGGCGTTGATCATCCTTTCCGCTGCACCACGGACGCGAAACACCACCGGGTGTCGGTGGGAACTGGATTCGAGAATCGCAAGAATCTTGCCCTGTTCTTCGGTTGCTCGTTTGCATACGGATTTGGCGTGGATGACGCCGAAACCTTGCCGTCGCAAGTGGCGCGGCGCGCACCCGAATACGCGCCCTACAACTTTGGCGCCAACGGATATGGCCCCCAGAACATGTACCTGCAGCTGAAGGATGACGGGATGATGTCCGCAGTTGTGCAGAAAGAGGGCGTGATCGTCTATGTTTTCATAAATGAACACCTGCCCCGCGCGCTTGGAGTGCCTAATGTAACCGTGGCGCTTCCGTATGTTTCACTCGAAAATGGACAGCTTGCCTTCAATGGCACCGTTAAGAGCAACCATCGCTTCTACCTCTGGGCGGAAGAACTGTCTTCCGGAACAAAACTATGGCCGGTCTTGTCCGAAACCATGTCGCATTGGAACGAACGGGACGCTCTTCCCCTTGTGGCCAAAATCCTGATTGAATCCAAGCGCCTGGCCGAAAGGCGGTTTCCCTCAGTACGGTTCTGCGTGCTCATTTATCCCCATCAGGACAAAGGGACCTTGTTGATGCCCCTGCTGGAAGGAAGTGGCATGCGCATTCTTGACTACTCGGCCATGTCCCTTGAGGACCGTTCCTTCTGGTTTGTCGACGCCCATCCCACGGCTCAAAACTATGCGCAGGTGGCGCAGGCCCTGGTGCGGGACTTGAATCTGCAAGATCGGAACTAGCTGACTGGCCATGATGTTGCCGTGGGGGCGTGCTCTCTAAGAAAGGGGTGCCGCCCCCTTTCTACCGGGGATAAGAGGTGAATATAACTCGCCCATGCGGGGGCGGAATATCGGGTCTTTGGGGCTGCTTCCTTGGGAAGATGGGGACGCTTTCCCATTATCTATAGAAACAAGACTCGGACACGGATCACATGTGCGGGGGCGGGATGTCGGGCGCCCCGCCGAATCGGTGCGGACTACGCGCAAACGCGCATGTTCTCGTAGAGAAATTCGGGGGCAAGATCCGCGCCGTTTTCCCATACGAGGGTCTCGATTTCCGGGTCCACACGGAACCGCCTGAAAAGGTCGCGGTCCCTCAAAGGACCGAAGACTTCTCCTTCAAGCTCCGGTTCCAGGTCAATCTCGCCTTCAGCCCCGTCGTTGAACCGAATCCACACCACGTAATCGTGGAGATACTTTGCTTCCCGCACGTGCAAGAACATACTGTCACTCCAGCGGCTCGATACGTTTGAGCACTCTCTTCTGTTCCGCCAATTTCCAGTCTTCCAGCAAATCTTCCCTGTGCGCTCGTCTCCACTCCTCAATCATGGCAAGCGCCCTTCGTGGCAGTTGGCCCGAGACCTCGCCTGTTTCAATGGTGATGGCAGCCTCTTAGTCTTGATACTTCGCATGGAAATGCGGAGGAACGTGGTCCCGCCAGTACATATAGACAATGACGCCAAAGAACCGGCTGATGACAGGCATCGCCCATGTTCCTATTGCGACTACGGGCCCGAGTTGCCCGCAGGGCTTGTACTCAACGAATCTCACCGCGCTCTCCGTGTCGCGCCAAGATCATCCTACCATGACCGCCTGATTTTCGGCAACACCGCATTTGAGGGAAAAAGGAGGCTCGAAGACCCCTGGGGTATTCGGACAAAAGGGATTGGCAGGCACCCTTACTTTGCCCAGATCGATTCCATTTCCCAAAGCGCAACATGTTCCGCCTGGGCCGCGCCCCCGGTAGCCAGCAACGAAACACTGGTCTTATCTCCCTCAAAAGGCAGTATGTTGCTGAAACAGGCCCGTCCATTCACATACACTTCGCCAACACAGCCGTCAATGAACAGGCGCAAATCCAGCGTCTTTTCATCCGGCCCGAGTTTGAAATCAGCCTGCTTGTCCCCGAATACCAATTTCCCGGCGGCGACGTCATACGCCATTGGGATGAAAGCCTGTCCTCCGGAGGAGCGCCTGAATCGCAGTTCAACCCGTGTTGCCCCGTCCAGCGCAATTTGCGCCTGAATCTCTTCGTGCAGCCCCACGGCCGATGCCAACACAACTTCCTTGCCGGGCTCCAGCAGGAGGTTTTCACGCAGTTTCGCGTTCCGGCGCAGCGCGGCCAGCTCCGGCGCGGGTTCATACCGCAACATGCCGTCCTCCGCCAGCGTCAGCACGCGCGGCAGGGACAGACAATGGCTCCATCCGGCTTCAACCGGACGGTCCGCCATGATCCAGCCCCAGAGCATGCGGCGGCCGTTGGGGTCGGAAAAGCTGTTCGGGGCGTAATAGACGGTGGGCCCGCCCAGGTCAACCGGCTGCCAGGGCCCCGGTTCAAAACGGTTCTCCTTGTACGCGCCGACAGCGTATTCAACCATGCCGCGCAAGCCGGGGGCATCGCGGTACAGGGGCGAAACGATCAGCACGTGCCGGTCGCCCAAAGGAAAGAAGGTGGGACACTCCCACTGAAAACAGCGCTCGCCCATGCCGGTGCACAGCGGCCCAAGGAATTCCCATTTGCGGAGGTCCGACGACCGGTAGAGCAGCACCGTGCCGCCCCGTCCCTTGAAGCCTGACCCCGCCAGCAAGCGCCACTCATTTCCCTCGCGCCAGGCACAGGGGTCGCGGAAGCCGTCGTCGAGCCCCTCCAGCGCGGGCCTTTCCGGGATGACCGGATTGCCGGCATACTTCTGCCAGGTACGAAGATTGTCGCCGCTCGTGGCCAGGCATTGGGTTTGTTTTCCATTGCCCACACCGGTGTAAATGATCGTCGGCGTTTCCCCGTCAATCACACAGCAGCCGGAGGCAATGGCCTCGGCGTCACAGGTGCCCGGCATGGGCGCCAGGGCGATGGGCAGATGACGCCAATGGACCATGTCGGTGCTCACGGCATGCCCCCACACGGGACCTCCGTTCTGCCGCTCCCCCCAGTGGGGCAGATGCTGAAAGAACACGTGGTATTCGCCGTTGAAGCAGACCGGGCCGTTGGGATCATTGATGAAGCGCGCGGCGGCGGTGACGTGGTAAATGGGCCGCAGGGGGTCGCGCTCCGCCTGGGCCGTCGCGCGTTCCACGGCGGCATTGGCCTCGGCCAACACCGTCTCGCGGGTGATTTCCACGGGAGGCGACTTTGCCTCGGGAACCGCCCCGGCAACAGCCACAAACAAGAGGAACAAACAAGAACTCATCAGAAACTCCCATCGCCAAATGTCCGGGCCATCCCGAGGCACTTCTGCCGAATTTCATGGTCAATTATGGTCTGCGCATCCCCGACTGCGCAAGGGGTGGACGGCAGTGAAAGAGCAGGTCGCAGGATTCTTGAAGCACGTTTCTTCATGGACGGCATGGACGGCATGGACCGACATGGACATTGGACAGACGTGCCAGGCAGATGGTGCTCACTCTGTCCATACCGTCCATACAGTCCATTTCGTCCATAGTGTCCATGAATCTGAAGACGCCCGTTGAGGCTTGCGCCTCTTCTTCAAGACAACGGACGGGCCATAAGCTGTTCTAGTCAGCCTCTCCGCCGGGTCGGGCACCATTTCCTTCACGTCGCGGTTTGTCGAACAGCGAAAGGAGCGTTCGCTCCCTGCTCTGCCACCATGCCGCCCTTTCATGCTCCCCATTGCGAAAGGCGGACTCCCGCTCCCGTTCCATCTCGGCGCGCGCCAGTTCGAGCGCTTCCCTCACACGCGGCGTGAGGGCAAAGTCGTCCCTGGCTGCCGCGGGAATGCCGGGTTCTGTAAGGCGCTCGATTTCGGCCTGCACGCCGACTGGGTCGATCCCCCGATCCAGCAGCATTTCGGCGGCGAGGCCCCCGCCCTCTTTAAGCAGCCCGAGCAGCAGATGCTCCGTGCCGATATAGTCTTGATTTAACCGGTTCGACTCCTCAATCGCCAGTTCCACCACCCTCTTCGCGCGCGGCGTGAATGGGAGGTCATCAACATCCCGGGTCGGAGGCCCGGGCTGCACCTGCCGGTCAATTGCGGCCGTCAGCGCATGGACATCCACCCCCAAGCCCGCAAACGCGCGCACCGCCGTGTTTTCCGGATCCCGGCAGAGTGCAAGCAGGATATGCTCTGTCCGAACGTAGTCGCTGCCCAGCCGGCCGGCCTCACCGCGCGCCCCGCTCAACACCTGCCTTCCCCACTCCGTAAACTGTTTTGCCATACGGGGCATCTCCTGCGCTCTCAGGCATCTCCGCACAAAACCTGCGGCCTTTTACGCCGAGAACGTTTCGCGGAACAGTTTGGCGCGCTCGATGGCGAGTGAGCGCGGGTCGGAGCCCGCACCCCGGCCCAGCACAAGATGGGCGGCCTGCGCCGCCAGCAGCGCCCCGGAAAGCTTCTGCGGGCTCAGCCCCCCCTCCACGAGGCCCAGGGCCGCACCCAGGCGCAATGCGGAAAGCAGCTCCAGCGCCTCGCCAAAACCCAGCAGGCGCGCGCCGCGCGCAACCGCCATGGCCCGGGAGGCGCGGTCCGCAACCTCCAGCGCGCCCCGCTTCATCAGCAGCGCGCGCGAACGCTCCTCTTCCTGGACGATTTCCACCGCCGCATGGCCGACGCGGAACAGGATTTCCTCTTCCGAGATTCCAAGGGTCTCCTGGTTGACCAGCAGGTAAAGGTTGCCCACGGCACTCTTCGGCGCCGTGCAAACCGCACCCTCAAGGTCGGTCAGCAGACACTGAAGCGCCTGTGTTTCGGTGCCTGGAATGGGCGGCAGGCCGGGCGGCGCCATTTCGCCGGACCAGAGCGACGTGCCCACCGCGCCAAAATCGCCCCCGGCCACACCGAACAGCTCCACGCCGCGGTGCCGGATGCGGGCGGCCGTGTCTTCGGGCGCACCCAGCAGCTTGATCGCGGGCAGGTGCAGCAGCACCGAGGCGCGCAGCCCCGTGCCCACCATGCCCAGCCGCGATGTGAGAAAGCCCAGCCGCTCCTGCCATGCAAAACCGAGCAGGCACGCAAGCCCGTCGTCCGCCGTGCCGGCGCGGGTCCACGCGTCGCGCACCGCCATGCCGCCCGCCAAGACGCGCAGGACAAGATGGTCGGACCCGTTCACCATGATGCCGAAATCCTGCGACTCGGCAAGGTAAACCCCGCGGTTCGCCGGTCCCTGCAGAATCTCCCGGGAGGCAATGCGCCGCTCGCCGAGAAACTGCCAGGCCAGACTGTCCAGACGCGCCGCCGCATGGTACCGGCCCGACCCGAACAGGTTTATCCGCTCAAAGGCGTCCAGCGCGCGCGCCTCCACCGCATGACGTTCGTCCTCGCCGCAGCGGGCGGGAAAGGCAAAATCGGAAAGATTGCGCGCCAGCGTGCAGGCCGACACAACGGCTATCCACTGGTCCGGTGCGGTGCCCCCAATCCAGTCGGGAACGCGGCCGGTCTGCATTTCATCCGCCATCGCTCAGTCCGTGCCCGCTTCAGTCAGGCGCAGCCCGGACTCCAGCCCCCGGATCTCGTCGCGCAGCCGCGCGGCCTGCTCGTAGTCCTCGGCACGCAGCACACTGCGCAGGAGCACGCGCTTGGTCTGGAGATCAGAGTAGAGGCGCGCAATGGAGGTGTCGAGGCGGGGCGCTTTCCCCTGGTGGCGCAGCGCGCGGTGCAAGCCCTCCAGAATGGACTCAATCTCCTGCCCGAACTCGGCGTAGCACGAGGGGCATCCGACCACCGCCGTCTCGGCGATGCGGTCCAGTGTCACGGCGCAGACCGGGCAGACCCGGCGCGACCGGGTCACGGTGCGCTGGGGCGCGGCCCCGCCGCGCACGGCCGGCCGGACCGTGCCCAGCGTGAACACCGACGACACGTCCTGCTTGCAGCGCGACAGGCATTCGGCGCATAAATCCTGATGCACCGATTTGCCGTCCACCACCTCAGCGTAGCGCACGGTCGCCGGGTTCTTGTGACACCTCTGGCACTGCATTTCTCTAAGCCTCCAAACGCAAGTATACCATCTTGTCCCCGGTCCCTTCCCAAACGCAACACAATCTATTTTAACAACGGAAGCAGTGCTTTAAATTCAGGCGTGCCCGAAACGCGCAGCAGCTCAAAAACCGCCATCCGCACCGACACCATCGCCGCGCCCGCCCGCGCCATGCGGTCAATCCCGAAACGATACTCCGGCGCGGTGCTCGACGACACCGCATCGGCCGCAACAAATACCTCGTATCCTTCATCCAAGGCGGCAAGGGCCGTCTGCGAAACGCAGACATGCGCCTCCATGCCCACCAGCAGCAGTTGACGCCTGCCCAGCGCGGCCAGCGCGCTCCGAAACTCCCGGTTGCCCATGCAGCCAAACTCGGTCTTCGCGATGCGCGGCAGCCCCCCGATTTCCGCGGCGACCCGGTCAATCGTTCCGCCGAGACGTTCGGGATACTGCTCGGTCACCAGCACCGGCAACCCCAGCACGCGCGCCGCACGGACCATTTTCGCCGCATTGGCCAGATAGGCTTCCGCCACCGCCGCATCCTGCGGCAGCAGCACCTCCTGGATGTCGATTACCGCCAGCACAGCCTGTTCACGGTCGAGCAGCATGGCAGACACTCCGGGGTTCAGGGTTTGGGGGAATTGTATCCGGTACGGCATGTTCCACGCCAGAAAACCGTGACGGAAAACACTTGCCACGGTGTCAGGGGAGGGAAATCGGATTGGCTGGAACCGGCGGAATCAGTCTTCCGCGTCATCCTCGCCCTTGCGGCGGCGTCGTTTGCGCTCTTTGAGCGCATTGGCCTTGTAGAAGAGCGCCGGCTCGATAATCGGCTCGTGGAGCCCTTCGGTCTCCACCTCGCCGTAGCTTACCCGGCCCCGATAGGTGCGGTTGGAAAGGATAATCGCTATCGCCTGGCGCGACCAGCGGTTGCCCTTGCGCGTGTACACACCCTTGCTATGAAGATAGTTGACAACTTTACCGGTGCTTTTGGTGTTGAGGTATTCGCGGAAAATCATCCGGACCACTTCGGCCTCACGGTCGTCTATTACCAGCGGTTTGTTCTCGTCAGGCCCCCGCCGGTACCCGTAGGGTGCCGGACCGGTGCCATAACGGCCCTGCTGCACCGCCGTGAGCTGGCCGCGCTTGACCTTTGCACCGTGGCTTAAACGTCCCGGACGCTCAAGCAACTTTGTGCCCGTGGCGGAGAGTCCGTTGTGTTCCCTAAAATTGTCCATGACACCACGTTCCAGCATCAATCGACCGCCCAAGATCTCACCGGTCTGGCCCCCATGGCCTGTAACTTGCAATCCCCGGTGTAACATATATTCACATCCTTATTGTAAGCGATTTGCGCCTGAATGTCAACAGTTTCTATTCTCAAATCTTCTATTAGTGAAAACAAATCGGGCCTGTAAAGATATTTCACCCCGGCCAAACAATCGCGCCGTCCCGGAATAGGATCCGGGACGGCGCGGAAAGGTCTCGTGCCAATATGGGGAGGAGGCTCAGGCCCGGGCCACGTGGTCCGCGATCATGTCGCCAATTTTCGAGGTGGAAAGACCCGCCTCCTGAATCTCCTTGACCGAAAGTCCTTTGATGAGTCCGGAAGTGAGGAACTTGATGCCGGCCGCCTCAATGGCATTGGCGGCGACGGTTTCACCAAGGTGATCCAGCATCATCTGGCCGGCAAATATGCACGCGAGCGGGTTGATCACGTTCATGCCCGTGTACTTGGGCGCGCTGCCGCCGATCGGCTCGAACATGGAGACGCCCTCGGGGTTGATGTTGCCGCCTGCGGCTATGCCCATGCCGCCCTGAATCATGGCGCCCAGATCGGTGATGATGTCGCCGAACATGTTGCCCGTGACGATCACGTCGAACCACTCCGGGTTCTTCACAAACCACATCGTCGTGGCGTCAACATGGGCGTACTCGCGTTTCACATTGGGATACTGCGCGCCCATTTCATGGAAAGCGCGCTCCCACAGGCCGTACAGGTAAGTCAGCACGTTCGTCTTGCCGCACAGCGTGAGCTGGGCGGTCTTGCCCGCCGCAAGATCCTTCTCGCCCAGACCGCGCCACGGCTTGGCCGCGCTGCGTTTCTGCGCGTATTCGAACGCGTACTTCAGCGCCCGGTCCACGCCGAAGCGCGAATAGACCGCCGTCTGCGTCGCCACCTCGTTCGGGGTGCCCTCGTGCATCACACCGCCCATGCCCGTGTACAGGTCCTGCGTGTTCTCGCGCACGACCACAAAGTCGATGTCCTCGGGGCCCTTGCCCTTGAGCGGCGTGTCCACGCCCGGATAGAGCTTCACGGGCCTCAAATTGATGTACTGGTCCAGTTCAAAGCGGGCCTTGAGCAGAATGCCCTTTTCAAGGATGCCCGGTTTCACTTCCGGGTGCCCGATGGCACCCAGGAAGATGGCGTCGAACTTGCGGAATTCCGCCACGGCCGAATCGGGCAGCGTCTCGCCCGTGCGCATGTAGCGCTCACCGCCAAAATCAAACAACTCCGTGTCAAGAGAGAAACCAAACTTGGCCGCGGCGGCGCGCACCACCTTGATACCCTCGTCCAGCACTTCCGTCCCCGTCCCGTCCCCGGGCAACAACGCAATCTTATACTTCGCCATGTCCAACTCTCCTTTACCGTGTGGGTTTTCTGCATCCATCCGCGTAAACAGGCCGCACAGGATAGCATTTCCTGACGTCAATTGCACCTTGTCGCAACCCCCCTGGTCACAGCCTTGGCCGTGCAGGATTTGCATCCATGACCCCTTCCGCACGGTCCGGCCCTTTGGGCGTCAGAGAATAATCCCGTTTTGGGAACGAAAAGGGTCCCAATGTGGGATTTTCTGGAGTTGCAACCGAAGCGCCAAGAATTCGCGACGGGAGCATAATCCGTATAACTAATTATACTGCAAACACTTATGACTTGCCTGTCTTCCTGGAGAGCGCATTGGCACGACTAATGCTAAGCAAGTATTGGAACCGACGCGCGGTGCGGTCTTATACGGTACGCTTGGTGGTTCGGAAACGCGTTGAGGCAGACGCGGTGCCGAAAGCAGGAACCTTGGGGAAGGGACGGCCTGAATGGGCCGGGAGACGCGGCGGTTTCCAGCGGGAACGCCCCGCAAGGGACGTTACCGCCGCCCGTGCGGGGTGTGTACGGGACACCCCGCACGGGAACTCGGGCACCAGCCCGACATTGTGCCATGGACGCCGGATACTCCGGCGAAGCAGTAGAGGCAGGGAAGTGCAGGAAGGCGGCGCCGCCAGGCCTTCGGGCTTGGCGGCGCCACGATCATTTTTGGGGGTGAAGGCAGATCCAATCCGGCCTGTTCCGCGGCCCCGTGTTTCCCCGCGCAAGCTGTTGACAAGATTGTGCTTTTCTCCTGTCCGCGAAGTTGTTAGAATACCCATTGGCTCCGCGCGGTGGGGTATGTCCGCGCCGGAGGTTGCGTGCGTTCTGAACGGCGTTGGGTAGGCATGCGGTGCGGTCAGGCCGTTGGGAGTCGTGGCATGGTGAAGATCGGCTTCGTCGGATGCGGGGGAATTGCGCGGGAACACCTCAAACATCTCCGGGCCATGGGCGAGGTGAAGATCGTGGGGGGGTGTGACGCGAACGCGTCGAGGGCCAGGGCTTTTGCCGCCGACGCAGGCAGTGAAGTGTACGCCGATCCTGTTTCGCTGTATGACAAGGCCAAGCCCGACGCGGTGTACGTGACGGTGCCGCCGTTCGCGCACGGTTCCATTGAGGAGGAGGCCGCGGCGCGGGGCATTCATCTGTTTGTCGAGAAACCGGTGGCCATCGACATGGCGACGGCGTCGCGCGTTTCCGGAGCCATCAAGCGCGCGGGCATTCTCAGCGCGGCGGGGTACTGCTTCCGCTACTGCGACACGATCGACGCGGCGCGCGCCCTGCTCAAGGGCAGGGCGGTCTCACTGGTAAACGGCGCATGGATCGGCGGGCTGCCGCCGGCGGCCTGGTGGCGGCGGCGCGATCAAAGCGGCGGCCAGATCTTGGAGCAGACCACCCACCTTTTCGACATGGTTCGGTACCTGTGCGGGCCAGTGCAGGAGGTGCACGCGATGGCGTCGCGCGGGTGCATGAACCGGGTCGAAGGGTTTGACGTGGACGACAGCAGCGTCGTGACCCTGCGCCTGAAGACCGGCGCGGTGGCATCCATCATCTCCACCTGCATCGCCAGCCATCCCGGCCGGACCCAACTGGAAATTGTCACCCCCGAGTTCACACTTGCCCTCTCCGGCTGCACGGTCCGTGTCGAGGAGGACCACCGTGTCACCGAACACCGGCCCGGGTGCGACATGTACGCCGAGGAAAACCGCGCGTTCATCGACGCGGTGCGCACAGGAAAAAAGAACGGCATCCGCTGCACCTATGCCGACGCGGTGAAGACGCTTCAAATCACCTGCGCGGCGAACGAGTCCGCCGAGACGGGCATGCCCGTGAAGATCTAGCGCGGCGCCCTTTCGCCGTCACCGCAAACGAAGTCTCGTCGTCATCGCGAATGAAGCAAAGAAATCTCTTGCTCCCGATGACCCAGATTTCGGGCGGTTGATTCCAGAGACTGTTTCGTCGGCCCGGGCGCCCTCACATTGACGATGCGGAAAACGCGGGCCTGCTGTGCTGGACTCACTCTGCCGGGTAAGACTATTCTGGGGCAAAACACCGGAGGTTCTTCCAATGCTTCGCCATGCCTTTCCCTGTCTCGTGTCGTTTGTCGCCCTGTCTTGCTCTGCCTCCTTTGCGGGCTTGGAACCGGCCTGGACCTTCCAGCCCGCGGGGGAGCAGTTCGACGCCTCGGTCGGTATTGCCGATCTGAACAACGACGGCACACTGGAAATCATCGCGCCAACCATCCAGGGGGCGGTCATCGCGCTGGACGCGGACGGCAAGGAGCTTTGGCGCTGGCATCAGGCGGATGTGATCAGCGCGCCGCCGACCATAGCGGAGCTTATGCCCGCCCCGGGACCGGAGGTGGTGGTGCTGACGAACACCGGACATGTCTACTGCCTCAACGGCCGCACCGGCGAGATGCTGTGGGACCATGCAATGTCGGGTGGCATCCAATGGGGCAGCGCCGCCGTCCCCGCCGTTGATCTGGACGGTGACGGCAAACTGGATTTGATCACCGGCGACGCGCGCGGACAGGTGGTGGCCTTGCATGGCGACGGCTCGCTCCTGTGGTCGGTGAAATATGATCGCGGCGTCAAGTCCGCGCCCGCCGTGGGCGACATGGACGGCGACGGGAAGCCGGAGATTCTCTTCGGCGCGGTAAAGACACCGTTGGTCTGCCTGGACAACACCGGCAGGGAGCGCTGGTGGGTGGGCGCCGAGGCGGAGGCGGTCGGCGCGCCCGTGCTGGCCGACATCGACGGCGACGGAAAACTGGAGGCCATCACGGGCATCCGCGACGGAATCTGCGTCGTGGGCGCCGACGGCCAAACCCGCTGGTGCGGCCAGACCAAGGGCGAAATCGACAGCGGCATCACCGTGGCTGATTTGGACGGCGACGGCAGTCCCGAAATCGTGGTGGCCGATCTCAAGGGACAGTTGACCGTGTTCAACGCCAAAGGCGACACGCTGTGGACGGCGGAACTCGGGGCGCGCACGCGCCGGGCGCCTTCCATCGCGGACTTGGACGGCGACGGCAGCCCGGAAATCATCGTTGCCGGCTACAGCGGCAAAATCCAGGTGTTCAGCGCCAAGGGAGAATTGAAAGACAGCGTTGTCCTGGGCGGCGGGTCCAATGCCACCGCCGCTGTGGCCGATCTCAAAGGCAATGGTGCGTTGACGGTAATCTGTCCTGTCGTGACCGGCACCCTTGCCGCCTACCGCTGGCCGGGCGCGGTGGCGGGGGCCGTGCTCTGGCCCCAGTACCGCTTTGACTGCCGCAACACCGCCTCGGCCACCGCGAAAAAGACGCCCGACAGGCCCCGCATCACCTCGCTCGACCCCGGCCGCGCCTATGTGGGCCGCAATGAGCTTTCGGTGGCCGTGGACAATCCCAAACGCGGCAAGCTCGACGTGGCGCTGGAAGTGCGCCAGGGCGACCAGCATGCGCGCAGGGTCACGGCATCCTCCGAGCCCATGATCCGCGCGACCGTGCCCTATGTCATGGGCGGACGCGCCGCGGCGGATTTCGTCTTTGAGTGCGTGGTCTCGCAGGACGGCAGGGAAATCGCACGGCAGGCCCGCACGCTGCAAACCGCGCCGTTCGCCGCGGAGCTGGCCGAAACCGGCGCGGCCGCGGCGCGCATGGACGCGCTCGCACCGGATATGCCCGCCGCCATGGCGGAGGATTTGCGCCGCGAGGCGCTCTACTGGCGGACCATGCTGCCGCCGCTGCGCGAACAGGCGGCCGCCGCCGCGCTGCTGGCACCCGCGGCAATGGCCGACCTGACCCGGCAACTGGCCCATGCGCGCACGCGCACGGCGCGCATCCTGTCCGCGGCGGAACAGTATGCAAAGGGCAAATCGGCGCTGCTCGCCTGCGCGGCCAATCCCTGGGCAAGTTTTGGCGGCATGGATGAACTTGCCGAGGGACGCATAGCCCCGGCGGAAATGACGGCAAAGGCCTTTGCAGGTGAGATCGAATCCACCGCGCTGAACCTGTTCAACCTGGGACCGGAAGCCCTGACGGTGCGGGTGGACATGGCCCCGCTCACGGGCCCGCACGATGCCAAGGCCCCCGCCGACGCGGTGATCCTGCGCGAGGCCGTTGCCACGCGCACGGAGAAGGGCGATCTTTCGGCCGACGCCCTGCCCAGGCTTAATCAGGGCCACAACGTGGTCATCCCCGGTTATGAAGGGCGGCAAGTCTATTTCGAAATCGACACGCGGGGCATGAAAGCGGGGGAGTGGACCGCCACCGTCCGTCTGCGCGGGCTCGATGTGGACGCCACCGAAACCACCGCGGCGCTGAAAGTGACCGTGTGGCCCATGGCGATGCCTGAAAAAAAGTCGCTGGGGCTGTGCCATTGGGGCTATGTGGAGTCCTCCGTGCTGAAAGACCAGCCCGGGGCCGCCCTTGAAGATCAGGTGCGGCACGGTTCAAGTGTCTTCACCGCGTCCAAAGCGCCCAAGGCGAAATTCGACGGGCAGGGCAATCTGGAGGGCGAACTCGACTATGCGGAGCACGACGCCTACTGCGACCAATACGCCAAATACGGAATCATTCTGTTTCAGGGTTTTGACGGCAGCCTGACCGGTCCGGCGGCAGCATTCAGCCCCGAGTGGCACCAGGCCACCGTGGCCTATTTGCGCAAGTGGGTGGAGCACCTCAAGGCGCGCGGCATGGACTATAAAGACTGGGCGATATACACCATCGACGAGCCCGGCCTCAAAGAGGGGCTGGTGGACATCCACATCAACCTCGGCAAGGTGATCCGGGAAGCCGATCCCAAGATTCTCATCTACACCGACCCGGTCGGCGATGCGTCGCTGGATGACCTGAAGGCCATGGCCCCTTACACCGACATCTGGTGCCCGGCCCGCGCCGGCATCGTCAACAAGCCCGATCAGGGAAAGCTCGACTTCATCAAGTCCACCGGCAAGGACGTGTTCACCTACGAGTGCCAGGGCAACGCCAAGCACCGCTCACCCCTCGGCTATTACCGCGGCCAGGCGTGGCTGGCCTGGATGCACGGTTTTAAGAGTCTCGGATTCTGGACCTACTGCACCTCCGCCTTCGACCCGTGGTTTAACAGTGGTGAGCCGGAATACCTTCTGATTTACCAGGGCGACGGCGTTGTGCCCAGCCGGCGCTGGCACGCCGTCCGCGACGGCATAGAGGATCACGCCATGCTGACGCTGCTGCGCGCAAGGGCGGACAAGGCCGCCGCGGAGGGGCGCGCCGCCAAGGCGGTGGCGGAGAGCCGCCAGTTGCTCGAGACGGACGCCCGCGATATAGCCCGGTTCTGCGGCCTTGATGATGATGACGAGGTGCCCGGCGTCGGCGGCCTTCCCCGGCAGCGCACCGTGGAGGACCGACGCTGGCAGAAGATTTCCGATGTCCGCGCCCGTTTGGCCGACTTGCTCGGCTCCCTCCAATGAAATGCGGACACTGATACGGCCCGGTGGTTCTACCAAAAACCGCTTGACTTCTAACGTTTTTTTCGCTAGACTGTTTGATGAAAGAATTCTGGCAGATTCGTTGTTAACAGAATGGTCTGCGATGGTGGCAACGAAAGGCGTCTCGTGGTTTGTGACGTGCCGACCATGGACGGACCGGCGCTTTGGCGTATACGCTCATCATAGGCTAATAAAGGCGGGGTAAGATATGCCCCGCGTCGAAATCTATAACGGTGCCGCAGATTACAGGCTGTGCAACCTTGCAATGGTTGTACAAATTGCGCACCACCAACACAAAGGGACCGCCGAGAAGATGAACTGCTGTGGCCCCGCAACAAGGATGGCATCATGAGGCAAAGGAAAGGTTTTACGCTGATCGAGCTGCTGGTGGTCATCGCCATCATCGGCATTCTGGCGGCAATTCTGCTGCCCGCACTGGCCCGCGCGCGCGAATCGGCCCGGCGATCAAGCTGCGCAAACAATCTCAAGCAGATGGGCCTTGTCTTGAAAATGTACGCGAACGAGGCCGGCGGTGCCTTCCCGACCATGGGTGTCTGGTCCTGCGACCCGACCCAGACGCATCCGTCAATGGTGCTCAATGTCATGCCCCTGTACCCCGAATACCTGACGGATC
>CAIXUF010000028.1 GCA_903922535.1 Candidatus Hydrogenedentota bacterium | reverse complement strand
GCGGCGGAGAAATTGCCGCGCTCCTGCACGCCGCCGTTGATGCACACCTCGGGATGCTTCACGCGGATGCCCTTCAGCCCCGTCGATCCCTCAAGGTCGGAGTCGACCACAAGCAGACTGGAAACGCGGTCAGCCTCGGACATGCCGTCGAGAATTCCATTGACAATGTTGCCAAATTCGGTGCGGTTGCTGGCGGTCTCGGTCGTGCAGCCGCGGTAGGCGCCGCCGCTCGACACCTTCTTCACGCCCTCAAGATAGGCCACCGCCTCCGCATGTCCCTTTTCCCGCAGATAGGCCAGGGCCAATTCCTTGTTGATCACGTCGTGGCCGGCATGGCTGCCTTCGAGGCCCGCGATGCCGGGCGCCATCTTGCGCTTGTTGATCAGCGCCACCGGGCCCGCCATGCGCACGGCGTCCAGCATGCGCCCGAAAAGCGCCTCGACGTTCTCGCCGTTGCCCGTGTCCACGTGCAGTCCGTGCCCTTTCAGCGTCTTGCCGATGTCATAGCCCGGCAGATACTGTGAGGGATGGCCCGAGATCGTCACATCGTTGTCGTCCACAACGACCTTCACGTTGATGTTGTGCGCCACGGCAAAGCGCGCCGCCTCGGCGTCGTCGCCCTCCATCTGCGAACCGTCCGAACCGAACATGAAGACAACCTTGTCCGGATTGGCCTTCGCCACACCGTTCACAAACGGCCACATGTGGCCAAGCCGGCCCGACGCGAATTTGACCCCCAGCGCCGCATCCGGTTCGGGATGGCCGTACAGGCCCTCGTTCGCCACGCGGTATTGAAGCAGCTTCTCAAAGGGCATCTCGCCGTTGAACGCCGACATGGCATACTGAATCGCCACGCGGTGCCCGCCTTCGTCAAAGTAGACCGGATAAACCTTGTCGCTGCCCTTCATGAACGCGTCGGCGATCAGCACCTCGGGCACGATGCTGTACGCCCCGCCCGTGTGGCCGCCCAGGCCCTTCGCGCCGCCTATGGCCGTGAAGAAGACAATTGTGTCGCGCACCACCTGGATGTTGGTGAGCAGTTGCGTCCACTGTTCCGGCGTGACTTCGCCGCCGGCAAACGGATCAATGGCCACAGACTTGTACTTGCTGACGTCAAGCGGAAAACTCATGGAAGGTTCCCTTTCGATTAGACTGACCGGTAGGCATCCCGCACGAATGGCGGAAACACGGGCGGACGGCATACAGGCGCGCTGCAAAACTGCCAAACGCGCCCCCCGCGACCCGGCGGAGTATAGCATGGCCGCTTTGGATATTGCCATCGCCCAAACAGCGTCCGCAAAATTCCAGTTGTCCGTTTTTGTTGCTTTGTGTACAATACCCCAAACGGCCCGATGCCGGGTTTGGAGGTTGTCACTTGGATACCATGCTTACAGTGGAAGAGGTTGCCGCGATTCTGAAGGTGCAGCCCTTGACGGTTCGCCAGATGTTCCGCGAGGGCCGCATCCGCGGATTCAAGATTGGCAAGGCCTGGCGTTCAACCATGCCGATTCTCGAAGAGGACATCGCCTGTATGAGCCGCGGGGTCGCGCCGCCCCGGCTCGTTCAGGTGGCACCGGGTGCCGCTGCACAGGCACCTCCGGACAAGGCGGCTCCTGCCCGCAAGCGGCGCGCCAAAGCCGTGCCGGTGGCCGCGGCACCCGCCATGCCTGAACCGGCAAAAACGCCCGAGGCCCCGGCGGTGGTCGCAGAGGAAAAGCCCGCCGTGGTGGAAAAGCCCGCCACAGTGGAGGCCCCTGCGGCTGAAGAACCTGAGACGACGGGCGGCAAACGCAAACGAAAGTCCGCACCGGACGGACACACGGAACAGCAATTGCTGTTCTAAGGATTGCGCCGAAACCGCTTCGCCGCCGCCCTGTGAGAACAGCTTCGATGCCGTCTTTGGCCGCATTGCCGGTTTTGCGGCAACACTTCTTTGAACTTCTCCCCCGGCATCATGCTAGAATCCCGGCCTATCCCGCATACCCCGACAAATCGGATGTCCACGAATACACCGCAGGCAAAGGAAGAATGATGAAAACTCGCGTGTTCACCACCGGCGAAGTGGCCGCCATCTGCGGCGTGTCGGCGGACACCGTATCCCGCTGGTTTGACCTGGGCCAGATCGACGGCTACCGGCTCGGTCCCGGCGGCGACCGCCGCATTCCCTACCAAAGCCTGCGCAAGTTCATGCTCAGCCACGGCATTCCCCTCGAGCGACTGGAGGAGGGCGAGCGCCGGGTCATGGTGATTGATGACGACCCCTTCTACCTGGATCTCATCCCCTCGGTCCTCTCGCAGGAGGAGGCCTATGTGGTGCTCACGGCTTCAACTGGGTTTGATGCGGGCATCATGGTGGTCGAACACAACCCGCAGGTGGTCATTCTGGACGTCAACCTGTCCGACATGGACGGCCGCATGGTTTGCGAGCGGATCAAGACCCGCGCGGAAACGCGCAACACCCGCATCCTGGCGATGTCAGGAATCATCACGGACGACGAGATCAAGGAACTGGTGGACTACGGTTTTGACGATTTCATCCGCAAGCCCTTCTCCCTGGAAGAGCTTGGCAACCGGGTTGCCGCGCTCTTTGACCTGCCCAACACCCGCGTAAACCATCCCCGCCACACGCACCTGTAGGTCCCGGGCTCGGACAGATTGCTCCGCTCAATGGACGATATGGACGTGATGGACTGAATGGACTTTCGGGCAACCCACGCTCCGTCCGTCCATCGCGTCCATACTGTCCATTTCGTCCATATCGTCCATCGCCCCCATCAACAAAAAACCGGGACGGCCCTGCGACCGCCCCGGCAATGGGCCTGCCTAGTCTGTGTCTAACCGGCTACTTCGGCAGCGCCGACTTTATTTCCGCGAGCGACGCGCCGAGCACGGCCTTGGCCGCCGCATCCAGTGCGGCTTCGGGGCCGCTCAGGTGGATGGTGGTGTGCAGGTGGCTCAGGCTCGCGCCGGGTGCAAGGGCTGCTGCGGGCGAGGAGGATTCAATTTCGTAGAAGGGGCCAAGCGGCTTGGCGCCCGGTGCCGGCGCGCCGTCGTTGTACGAGTTGGCCGCATCGCCGCCGAACGGATTGTCCTGAATCTTCCACAGCGAGTTCACATAGTCCGTCACGCCCGCCGGCTGGTTGAATTTCACAATCGTCAGCACCTTGCCGTCCGCGTCATAGCTGCCGAGCACGGCCTTGCTGCGCTTCGGGTTAATGCCAATCTTGCTGCGGAACTTGCCGTCGCCGCTGAAGAACATGATGTCGTCCTTCACAATCAACCGTTCCGGCGGAATGGCGCCGAAGTAGTCCGAAGTAACCTTCACGCCCAGTTCCGCCTCGGGCCCCTTCTTGATGGGCACGACAATGGTTGTGTTCGGCGCCGGATTGAACATCCCCAGAATCCAGATCGACAGCATGCCCGAATCCTTGGTCCAGGGGGTCTTGCCGCTGTTGGTAATCTTGTTGTCCGACTCATAGGCGACCATCTTCACGCCGTCGGCCGCCTTGAGTCCCAGCTTCTCCCACGCGGCGGCCGCGGCCAGCAGGCGCACCGTGCGGTCAACCTTGACGTCGAAGGTGTTCCCCAAGTAATTCTCCAGCGAGAACTCGGCGCCGAAGCGCACGCTGCTTTCCGACTTGCCCAGCACCTTGTACGCCAGCGTGTCGATGGGGGCCGGCGTCTGCCAGTCATCAAACACAAACTTTGCGCCCTTGGCAAAGTAGATGGAGAACTGCCCGCCCTCGGGGCCCAGCCAGAACCGGTCCTCGCCGCCGAAGGGGTTGATGTGCTTCTGCAGTTTGCCGGAGCCAATCAGTTCGCGGTTGATCCAGCCAAAACTGAGGCCCCCGTCGCCGTCGGCCGTGCTGGTCATGACCCGGCCCTGCCACGCGGGCACCACCACCACCTTGGCCAGGCCGTCCTTGTCCGTGAGCAGGATCGTCTCCGTGTGCTGCTTGAGGAATGCGGCGTCATCGCCAAACGTTGCGGCGGGAACGCAGGGGGCGAGAATGGTGGATGCAATCATGAGTGTGAGTACCGTGTAAAGGGTTGTGGTTTTCATGGCGATTCGCTATGTCCCCGTGGTTGTTGTTGTCGGGCGGTCTGCCTGATTCCGACTACTATAGCAAAGAAGCCCCGCAAAACGAATGCTCCCGCCGGAGACGTTCATCCCGTCCACAGCGTCCGTGTCCGTCCGTGTTCGTCCAGGTTCACATCCGTTCTGCGTCACCCCAGCGTCCAGGGCGCGCGGTACTCG